>NZ_VLJG01000011.1:0-82054 GCF_007829415.1 Aminobacter sp. J44
AGCGCGGCCGGCGCGCCATTGCTGGCGGAAGGCCGCGGGTGCGCAAGGCACTCTACATGGCAGCGCTTGGAGCCATCCGGGCAAACCAGCGCTTCAAGGACTTCTACAGTGSCATTGCCCRGCGCTCYGGCTCGAAGAAGGTCGCMATCATCGCCGTCGCCCGAAAGCTCGTCACCGTCCTCAACGCCATGCTCCGGGACGGCAAAGCCTTCGCCTGACAAACACAGTTGCCATGCCGGAACGCTTCGGCAGCGTGCCAGCGTTGCGGGATAGGCTACAGGAGGCAGCGCGCCATCGGTGCAGGAAACGCGCTATCCGGACAACACAAACGTCGCGCTCTGGCAGCCCCCCTCCACCATGCTTCGCATGGTCCCCCTCCCCCACTTTGTGGGGGAGGACCCGGGCGTCGAGGATCTTAAATACGTTATGCCCCGCCGTCTTTCCTGAGGGCTTCCTCATGGAGCGCTTCCCAATTGATTGAGCTGTCCTCCACCGGCACGCCCCAGATCCTCCCCCCGAAGCGGGGGAGGTGCCGCCGCAGGCGGCGGAGGGGGCTGATGCGTACGCCCCTCGCGAGCAAAAGCCCCCCACTCACGGCCTGTTCTCAGGGGACGGTAATCTCGACCCGTTCGCCTTCCCTGACCGAAATGGCCTTCTCGACCTTCGGCTTGTCGCCGCTGTACTCGACCTCGACGACATAGTCGCCGCCGTTCAGGGTGGTCTGGAATTCGGCGTCGTAGCTGTAGTCGACCTGCTTGCGGTTGCCCTGAAGGTCCTTCTGCGCCTTGTAGACCCGGGTGATCGCCGCTTCGGGCGCCGTGACGGCGAGAACACCGGCGTTGAGGGGGATCTCGATCTCGGTCCGCTCGCCGACCTTCACGCTGAACGGCGCACCGCCGGCCGCAGCCTGGTAGCTGACCTCGGCATAGTAGTCGCCAGCCGGAAGCGCGACGTCGGCAGAGTTGTAATCGGTGCGGACGGTCTCGCGGGTTCCGTCGATGCGCTTTGCCGCCTTCTGGATGTGGATGGTTGCGCCGCTTTCAAGCACCATGCCCGGGACATAGGAGACGGTGATCGCCGCACGGCCGAGACCCACGACAATGTCCTTCTCGACGGTGCGGCCCGCCTCCAGCCGGAAGGTCTCGGTAGTCGAACCTTCGCCGATCGTCACCGTCGCCTTGATCTCGCCGGCGGGCAGGATGACGTCGGTCTCGCCGTATTCGTTCTCGGACTTGCCGTCATATTCGAAGCGGATTGTCGCACCTGAACTGACCTCGCCGCCCTCATGCTCGCGCGGGCGGATGATGACCCTGCCGGCATTCAGGATGAAATGCGGAGCGTTGAGCTGGTTCTCCTCGACCGTGACAAGCTGCGTGCTCTCGGCGTGCCCGTACCGGACTCTGAGGACATAATTGCCCGGCTCGAGGTTGGTCTTCCAGTCGTTGAATTGGGTTGTGATGCGCTCACCTGCCGAACCATCCGGCTGCGCCTTGTAGAGTTCCCAGGTCGGGCCGTCCTTGAGATCATCCGTGTCTTCTGACAGGGCAACGGTCGGCACGAAGTTGTACTCGAGCACGGCCTGCGTCGGTTCTGGCTCGGGTTCAGGTTCCGGCTCCGGAGCCGCCGCCACGGTCTGCGTCAGCGCATCTTTCAGCGACCCCGCATCCTTCGCCTGGATGAATTTGCCGCCGGTGTTTTCGGCAAGGCATGCGACCTTGCGGCCTTCTGCCTCGGACAGGCCGAAGCCGACGACATGCGCGGTGAAGTCTACGCCCGACTGCTCAAGCTCGCTGGCGAGCGCGCAGGGGTCCGCATTGCAGGTCTCGATGCCGTCGGTGATGAGGATGACAGTCGCCTTCTCCTCGGTGTAGCGCAGCGACTCGGCAGCCTGCTTCACGGCATCCGACAGCGGGGTCATGCCAATGAAGCGCATCCTGTCGGCAGCGTCGGCGATTTTCGATCCCATGCCGGCGGCCGGCTCGACGATCAGCTCGATGTCGGAGCAGACGCCCTTCTGGCGGTGGCCGTAAGCCATCAGGCCAAGTTCGAGATCGTCCGGCAGGGTGGAGAGCACGTTGCGCAGCGTTTCACGCGCGATCTCCAGCTTCGGCTTACCGCCGATCTGGCCCCACATGGAGCCGGAACCGTCGAGTACGATGATGGCGCGGTCAGCAGCAGTGGCCGCAGTGCCCGAGACTGCAAGCATCCCGCCGAGCAGGATGCTTCTGAGTAGTCCTCTCATAAAGTGTTGCCTCCCTGAGATTGCAGAACCCGCCCTTCGCAACCGAGGCTAGTCGAGGAAAATTCGCGTCGCAATCGGGAAGAAGAAGATGAAGAAGCAAAAAGGCCGGGAGTGACCCGGCCTTTGCTGTATCTGCTTAAAAGAAGTCTCAGAACTTCGGCGGCTGGACGCCAGCAACGCGGCAGGCGGACACGAGCGTATTTGCCATCAGCATGGCGATTGTCATCGGGCCGACGCCGCCCGGAACCGGGGTGATCGCGCCAGCGACCTTCGAGGCTCCCTCGAACTCGACGTCGCCGACGAGGCGCGACTTGCCCTCGCCCTTCTCGGGCGCCGGGATGCGGTTGATGCCGACGTCGATGACGGTCGCGCCTTCCTTGACCCAGTCGCCCTTGATCATCTCCGGACGGCCGACGGCAGCGACGAGGATGTCTGCGGTGCGGCAGAGCGCCGGCAGGTCCTTGGTGCGCGAGTGCGCGACAGTGACGGTGCAGTTGGCGGCGAGCAGCAGGTTCGCCATCGGCTTGCCGACGATGTTCGAGCGGCCGACGACGACGGCGTTGAGACCTGACAGGTCAGCGCCGCGCACGCGCTCGATCAGCAGCATCGAGCCGGCCGGGGTGCAGGGTACGAAGGCGGTCTCGACCTCGCCGGTGCCAAGCTTGCCGACATTGGCGAAGGTGAAGCCGTCGACGTCCTATTCCGGAGCGATCGCCTGGATGATGGCGCCGGAGTCGATGTGGCCCGGCAGGGGCAACTGGACGAGAATGCCGTGGATCGAGCTGTCGGCGTTGAGCTCGTCGATCAGCTTGACCAGCTCGGCCTGCGATGTCTCGGCCGGCAGCGTGTGCTGGACGGACTTGAAGCCGCACTCCTTCGCCTTCTTGGACTTCGAGGCGACGTAGACCTGGCTTGCCGGATCCTCGCCAACGATGATGACGGCCAGACCGGGCGTTACACCCTTTGCCGTCAGCTCCTCAGAGGCTTTCTTCACCGTCGCCACGACGTCTTCGGCGACTTTCTTACCGTCGATAATTTCGGCCATTTCTCTTCCCGATCGCTGCGGATGGCGCCTCCCCCCGAGAGGCGAAGACGGCGCAGGGTATAGCACCTTGCGCCGCGAACAACGCGCTCTATTGCGTCGCGGGTTCTTTACGCTGCGACAGGAAGAAATCTCAAGAGCCGAAGCGGCGATGCTTCGGATTGTATACAGATCTCTCGTCCGCGAAGTCCTCGATGGCTTCGCGGAACTCGCGCAGGCTGCGGCGGATCTCGTCGATCGCCGCGTCGGTGCGCTCGTCGACATAGGCGTCCTGGTCGGTCCAGCGCGACTCGTTGGCCGCTTGCGGATGCTGCGGCGTATAAGTCGAGACGTGCTGGGGCACCGCGTGGATCACCTGCGGAGCCGGCAGCGCGGCGGCCTGCGGCTGCACCGGCTGCGGAACCTGGACGACGATCACCTGCGGCATCGGCTGGGGCTGCGGTGGCGGCACCATCTGCGCCCAGCCGCGCATCGCCGCCCACGGATCGTAGGGCATCGGCATTTGCGGCACCGGCATCGCCGCATAGGAATGCTGCGCCGGTTGCGGATAAGGCCATGCGGGCACCGGCTGCGGATGCATCGGCTGCGGCATCATCTGCGGCTGCATGGGCGGCATCGGCGCCGGATACATCGGTGCCGCGTGCATCTGGGGATAGCCGGGCGCCGGATAAGGCTGCGGCGCGGCGGCTGCTGTGCCCTGTGCGGTCTGTGCCGGGTGTTGCTGCGGGGCGGCGGGATGCTGGTGGTGCGGATAGGCATACATGGTGGCGGGGTCCTTGCCTGTGTCCTGCGCGTAAAGGTCGGAATATACTGGGATTTCCTGATGCTCCGTCGCCGAAGCGTTGCTTCCTGCTGCCACTTCCTCGCGCCTGCGACGACGCAGGGACGACAAGCCGAAGCCGAACAGGAGACCTGCGAGCCCGCCTGCCCCCGCAAGATGCGGAACCGAGGGGTTGCTCGAATGCAGAGGCGGCTCGGCCTGCGAAATGATGCTGGGCGCGCCGTCCGGCGCGGCGCCCGGCTGCGTCGCCTGCAGCGCCTGCTCATAGGCGGAACGCTTGACTGCGGCCTGGCGCTCGAGTTCGCGAAGTTCGACCAGTTCGTCGCCGATATTGCCCTGGCGCACCTTCATCTGCGCGAGCTTGGCGGCAAGCTGCTGTTCCTGCTCGACGGCGCGCTTGAGTTCAGTCTGCAGCGAAGAGGCAACGCGGCGCAGTTCCGCGGAAATCTCCTGGCGGGCGGCCTCGACTTCGGCCTCGGCGGCAAGGCGTTCCGGATGGCGCGGCCCGAGCTTGACCCGCAGCCGGTCGAGCTGCTGCCGGGCCGCCGCATAGCGGGCGCGCAGCTCGGTCAGCGTCGGCGAGGCAACCTGCTCCGGCAGCGAAGCGGTTACGATCGAGTCGACATTGGCGTCGCGCGTCGAGGCGGCGCGGGCGTTAAGCTCGACGGTGCGGGCGCGGGCGGCTGATAGCTGCTCACCGAGGCGCTGGATCTCCTCGTCGGTAATCAGCGTGCCCTGCGCGTCGATGAGTTCATGGCGGGCCTTGAAGGCTTCGACCGCGCGTTCGGCCTGCGCAACCGCATCGCGCAGCTCGGTAAGGCGGGCCTCGTCGGCCACCTGGCCGCCGTTCTTCTCGACGAAGATGGCTGCGACGGTGTTGGCGATCAGCGCCGACTTCTGCGGATCCGCGGTCTTGGCCGAAACCGTGATGACGGAAGAATTGCCGCTCTGCTCAACGCTCAGCGAGCGACCAAGCGAGGTGATGGCGCGGCGGCGGCGCTGGTCGGCGGCATCATCGCCTGTGAAAAGCACCAGGATGCCGTTCGGCGCGCCGTTGAATTCGGGGTCGGCGGCGAGGTTGAGCTTGTCGGCCACCGCCGACAGCGTCGAGCCGGAGCGCAGCATGCGCAGCTGGTTGTCGACGCCGCCCTGCTCGATCAGGAGCTCGGAGGTCGCGACATAAGACTGCGGCCAGGCAAGCGCGATCGCGGCGCCAGCAAGCGCGCCGGCAAGTGCAAGCGCCAGCGGGCTTGCGAGCCTGCTGCGCACCGTCGGCGTCTCGGGAGCAATGACCGGCTTTGCCGGCAGTTCGTCGGCAATCGAGGTACGGATTTCGCTTACGGACTGGTCCAGCGCGGGTTCGGGCTGCGCGTAGAACTGCGGCTGAGGCTCGGGCTGATACTGCTGCTGCGGCGCCTCCATCACCGGTTGAGGCGCAACGGTCGGCCGCGCGTCGCGCGCCTCGCCAGCGTTAACAGCAGCAATCGATTCCTTAACGTCTTCCCGCGCACTCGCACGCTGATCGGCATAAAGCGAAGCCATCGTCAGAAGCGACGGCGCCCGACCCTGCTTGAGATGTCTTTCGGAACCCGCCATTGGAGCCTGCAAATTCGCGGAACGCGGGCGGCTGCCCGCAATCGTTAAGCCAAGCTAAACAACGATGGGTAACAAAAGGTTAATCCGCAGTACAACCAGAAGTGGCAAGCACTAGACGCGGGCTGGCCGGAGTGCTGTTCTCACGCCACGCGACTCACGGAGAAGAACAATGTCAGCGAAACTGGTGCTCGTCGGATGCGGCAACATGGGCTACGCCATGCTGGAAGGCTGGCTGAAGTCCGGTCTTATCAAGGCGGCCGAGACGGTCGTCGTCGAACCCGCCGATGCCCTGCGCGAACGCGCCGCAAAGCTTGGCGTCACGGCGCTTGCCACGGCAGACGAAATTCCCACCGACGCGGCACCGAAGCTCGTCGTCTTTGCGGTCAAGCCGCAGGTGATCCTCAACGTTATCCCAGCATACGCGAAGTACAACGCAAGCGCGACATACCTGTCTGTTGCCGCTGGCACGCCGATCGCCGCCTATGAAAAAATCCTCGGCAGCGACACGCCGATCGTCCGCTGCATGCCGAACACCCCGGCCGCCATCGGCAAGGGCATGATGGTCACCGTGACCAACGGCAAGGTTTCGGCGGAAGCGGAAAAGTTCGTCAGCGACCTGCTGGCGACAAACGGCGAGGTCGCTTCGGTTGACGACGAAGCGCTGATGGATGCGGTGACGGCAGTCTCTGGCTCGGGCCCGGCCTATATCTTCTACTTCATCGAGTGCCTGACGGCTGCGGCGGAAAACGCAGGGCTTCCGCTTGAAACCGCGAAGCTGCTGGCGATGCAGACCGTGTTCGGCGCAGCCTCGCTTGCCGCCGAAAGCCGCACGGAGCCGGGTGAGCTGCGCCGCCAGGTGACCAGCCCGAACGGCACGACCGCCGCTGCGCTCGACGTGCTGATGGGCGAGGACCGGCTGAAGAAGCTGGTGACCGAGGCCGTGGAGGCAGCGCGGCTGCGCTCCATCGAACTTGGCAAGTAAAACGATCGATCAGCCCAGCGCCGCGACCATCTCATCCTGCTTGCGGCGCAGGGCAACCAGCGGTGAATCCGGCCGCGGGGCAGCATTGGCGTAGGTGATGAGCTCGCCCTTCGCGATCGGCGCAGTTACCGTGCCACCCTCAAGCAGGCCGCACGGGACCGCATTCGCCGCGCGGGCATCCTCGACCGACATTGCCCACGAGCGATAGGTGTATTCGCCAATCGCATCGAGATGTTCGCCGGGCTTGAGGTCGCGCTTGGCCACCGCGCAGACTTCCGCCACCGGCTTGATCAGCGGCACCATGTCGGCCTTGCCATAGAGCACGGCGCGGGCGCAGGACAGCGGCACCTCCAGGCTGGTGAGGTGGTACGGGCGGTAGAAGGTGAAATACGGCCCTTCGCCAAGCTTCAGGTCGTTCATGCGCTCCCGCAGGCGCGGATGCGCCATTTCCGCGATCACGAACACGCCGGGCGCCACGCCCTTGCCGATCGAATAATCAACGACGCCCTTGCGCGAGAGGATGCCACCATCCTCGACCGGGCAAAGAACCCGCGGCAGGTCTTCCAGCGAAGCTGCCGGTCCGTGCATGCCGGGAAGATCCGGCACGAGGCCAGTCGCGTTTGCGATCGCCGTCATCTCGACCATGGTCTTGGAGCCGTCGACAAACTCGACCAGCATGCGCGGGTTCATGTTCCGGCGCTCGGCTTCCTCGCGGTACTGGTCGGGCGTCGCGTCGTGGTTGAGCGGGTTGTTCTTGCCCTTGCCGGCGGCGACGACCGTGTGGCCCATCGCGGTGACGAACTCGATCAGCTCCATGCAGGACGACGGCTCGTCACCGGCACCTACGGTGTAGACGACGCCGGCCCTGTCGGCGGCCTGCTTCAGGTAGGCGCCGACGGTCACGTCCGCCTCGACATTCATCATGACGAGGTGCTTGCCGTGCTCGATGGTTTTCAAGCCGATCTCGGCGCCCGCAACCGGCTTGCCGGTCGCATCGACGACGACGTCGATGTGGGGGCTGTTCATCAAGAGGTCGGCGTCAGGGATGATCGCGGTCTTGCCCTGCTCGATCAGCTCGGCCATGCGCGAGGAATTCTGCGCCTCGCCGGCGCTGTCTGCCTCACGGCCGGCAATGGCGATTGCCTCCTGGGCGCGGCCGCCGCGGCGGTCGACGATCGCGGCAACCTCAAGGCCGGGCATCAGCGCGACCTGGGTGACGATATCCGTTCCCATCTCGCCGCAGCCGACTACACCGATACGCACAGGGCGGCCCTCAGCGGCCCGTTGCGCCAGATCACGGGCAAGCCCCGTCAGGGCGACATTGGTCATGCGGCATCCAGTCTTTGGCAGGAACGAGAACTAGACCCGGCGAGATAGACGAGCGCTGGCGATTGTCAACTCTCGCCAGGCCGCCCGGCACCTTCCGCACGGTTCGTGCAAGCTTGCACTGCTAGGCTCCGAAAGGAAACAGGAGCAGGAAGGCGTTAGCCCAACATGGTCAGGCGTATCATGATTCTACTTACCCGCCAGCTTTCGCCGGCGGTGCGGTTCGCGATCATCATCACCGCGGCGACGTGCTGCGTGCTGACGATCAATCTCTTGTTATGGTGGGGCCTGTCTGGCCTCAGCACGCTGTTGTCGGCGCTGCTCCTGGGGCCGGTCTTCCTCGCGTCCCTCAGCGCTGTCGGCACCCTTGCCGGCTATCTTGCCTTCAAAGAACTTGAGCCGCGCGGCCTCGAAATCGAGCGGCTTGAAACCAACCTGCGCTGCTATGAGGCCGAGCTTGAGGAGCGCCAGCGCGCCGCGCGCGCGCATGCGGCCATCGCGCGCCTGATGGAAGCTGGCGTGCGCCACCTCGCCGACGGCACCTACTCCTCGCGCATCACGGTCGAGCTGCCGCAGCCGTACCGCTCCTTCCCAAGCTACTTCAACACGGTTGCGTCCCGTCTCGAGGGCATGACCAACCGACGCGAGGAAAGCATCCACGTTTCCGAGATGATCGATGCCAAGGCGCACGAAATCATCGAGGCTGCGGACACGCTGAAGCGCCGCGCCGAAAAGCTCGCCGAGCGGGTCGTCACGGACCTAGAGGCCATCGAGAAGGGCGCCGAGAAGCACACGGCCGAAGCCCTGAAGCTCGCCCAGTACACGATGGGCGGCGTGAAGATCGCCACCAACCGCAACATCGAGGCAGCAACCCAGCTTGCCGAGATGGGCCGTCTTGTCGCCGAACAGGCGGGACAGCTGCGCGCGATTGTCGAGGAAGAGATCAAGCCGGAGATGAGCGACGTTTCCGAGGGCGAGGAAGAAGTCGTCATCGAGGAAGAAGTCATCTTCGCCGAGAACGAAGAGTTCGCAGCCGAGGTCGTGGCTTCTGAGGACGTTGAGACCGAGGAAGCTGTTTCCGACGAGGAGACCATCATCCCCGCCAAAACCGAGGGATCGGAAAACAGGCAGCTGCCGGCGATTGCCGCCGCCTGACTTCTTCGATCAGACGAACTTGCGGAACATCTTCGTCTGATCGAACAGCTCTTCGAGCGTCTTGACGCGGGCGCTCGTTTCCTCCCAGCCCGCGTCCTGCACCGCGGCGATCACCGCCTCGACGATAAACAGCGTCACGACCGACGAGTCCCACGCCGACGGCGCCTCGATGCGCGCGTGGAACGCATGGGCCGCCTGTTTCGCCAGCGGCGAGCCCCACTGGTCGGTAAACAGTACGATCTGCGTACCCTTCGCCCGCGCCATTTCAGCCAGCCGCATCAGCTCCTGCTCGTAGCGGCGCACGTCGAAGGCAACGAGCACGTCGCCCGGCTTCATGTCGAGCACATAGTGCGGCCAGGTGTTGGCGTTGGGCGCGATCAGTGTCACCCCACTGCGAATGACCTGCATGTGCGTGAACAGGTAATCGGCAAGTGAGCGGGTGATCCTGCCGCCGACGATATAGACAGAGCGTTCACGGTCGCCGAGCAGGGCAACAACCTCGTTGAACGTCTCGGGCGACAGCTGGCGCAACGTCTGCCCGAGGTTTTCCATCACCTGTTCGGCAAAACGATTGAGGATGTGCGTGTCCGGCGCCGGCGCCCAGCGGTCACGGCGCGCAATCGGGTTAGAGATCGTCGCCTCGAGCTCGCTGCGCAGCGCCGCCTGCATTTCCGGGAAACCGGCAAAGCCGAGCTTCTTTGCCATCCGCACGACGGTCGGCGTCGACACGCCCGAGCCCTGCGCCACCGCCGTGATCGAGTCGAGCCCCAGCACCGGGTAGTTTGCCAGCATCGCGTTTGCGAGCTGCCGCTCGGCGCGTGTCAGACGGTCGAAACTCGCCCGCATCCGCTCGGCAACAGTGAGGTCCTGCGTCTTCTTCATTCACGCTCCCCAGGTTGCGTCCGACACCCGCCTTCCGCGTCTGAATAGAATGCATCACCGCACTGCTTTTGGAAGAGAAAGTTTCAGATCCGTCTTGACTATCACCTAGCGTCTGAAATGATGCTTTTAGTTCAACCGCATGAACCGGTTGCGCGGTTCAGCTACGAGGCGTTGGAATGAGCGACAAGCGTGCTGCCGGACAATATGTCGAAACCAGAAATCCCTCCGGTTCCGGGCCTTACCTGCTCGTCTGCGAACACGCGTCCAAGCATATCCCGCCTGAATTCGCGGACCTTGGCCTGCCAAAGGAAGCGCTGACCAGCCACATCGCCTGGGACCCGGGCGCATTGGCCGTTGCGCTCGAACTGTCGCGGCTGCTCGACGCACCGCTGATCTTCCAGAACGCTTCGCGCCTCATCTACGACTGCAACCGGCCGCCGCACGAGCCGTCGGCCATGCCCGCCGTCAGCGAGGTCTACCAGGTTCCGGGCAACGCCAACCTGACGCAGGAAGACCGCGACCGCCGCGCCGAGGAATTCTACTTCCCATTCCGGGGCGCCCTTGCCGCCCATCTCGACGCGCGCAAGGACACGCCGACAATCGTGACAGTCCACTCGTTCACGCCGATCTACCATGGCAAACAGCGTGCGGTTGAAATCGGCATCCTGCACGACACGGACGACCGGATCGCACAGGGCATGATGAAGGCCGCGCGCGGTGAAGCGACTTCTTACAATGTCCAGCTCAACGAGCCCTATGGCCCGGCTGATGGCGTTACCCATACCCTGCGCGAGCACGCCCTGACGCGCGGCCTGCCGAACGTCATGATCGAAGTCCGCAACGACCTGATTGCCGACGAGGCATCGCAGAAGGCCATGGCGCAGACATTGTGCGGCTGGATCCGGAGCGCACAGGACGGCCTGAGCCACCCGGAAACGGAAGACTGAACCGGCATGGCGCCGGCGCAGCTGGCGCCTTCTTCCCCATCTTCAACACGGACGGCCGAAAACCATCTTCGGGCCTCGGTACTTGGGAACTGCGGCATCTCCGCTTCGCTCCTCTCCCCGTTCACGGGGAGAGGATGCCGGCAGGCAGGTGAGGGCCAGTTTCGGCGCCGGCGGCAGATGGCGACGCTGGCACTTCCTCGCCAGTGCCCCATCCCTGATTCGTGTCCCTGCGTCCATGCTGGCAATGGCCAGGCGCGGCGCTCCTCTGCGCAACTGCCGCAGCCTTGGCGAGGAACTTCGAAGAAGAAGTTTCGCCAAACTAAGATTTTTTATTATATTTCTGCGAACTAATGCGGCATCCGCGCGTCAAATGGGCACTTTCCTGACTTATGCAAAAATGGATGCTTGGGACAAGCGCAGTGCAGTGAGCGAATTACCACAATCACTTATTACACCGAGGCCGAGTAATTCGACACACAACAGAAGAAAATGTCGCTTTAGTTGGGATGCGATCTTCGAGTAACAAGAAGTCATTTGGATTTTCGGGTTCTGTAAATTTCATTGACAGATTTCGGAAATTATTTGTGGCGTCTTGACGGCAGCTTCCGTAACGTTAACTATACGAATGCACGGTATCGTACAAACGGTAGCGTGCATTACTCCGAGCGGGGGCTGGAGCATGATCGGACAGGAGCGAGTGAGGGAGCTCGAGGAACGCCTCGACTTCATCGGCCTTGATGCGCAGGGCAAACAGGCGCTGCAGGACACTGCGCCTCTCGTCAACAAGCTGATCAGGCCAGCACTCGAGAGCTTCTACCGCAAGGTCCGGGGCAGCGAGAAACTCCGGAGCTACTTCGCCGACGAAGCGCACATGAACGTCGCGGCCGATCACCAGGCACGACATTGGGCACTGATCCTCAAGGGCGAATTCACCAAAGACTATCACGACGCCGTGCGCAGGATCGGCGCGATTCACGCGCAGATTGGGCTCGAGCCGCGCTGGTACATTGCCGGCTACGCGATCGTCCTTGAAGAACTGCTGATGGGCCTGCTGAGCGACAGCAACTCGCAGAAGCAGCAACCTTCGTTCCTGCGGCGTTCACATGCAGAAGTCGACGAGAGCCTGCCCGCACGCGTCAGCGCGCTGGTGAAGGCCGCACTCCTCGACATGGAAATCGCCACCTCCGTCTACCTCGACAACCTCGAGGCCAAACGGCAGGAGGCTGAGTCGCAACTTGCCTTTGCGCTGGGCGGCGTTGCCGCTGCACTCGACCAGCTCGCGCAGGGCGACCTCTCGGTTTCGGTCAACGCGTCGATCTCGGAGAAATCCGGACACCTCGCGTCCAGCTTCAACGCAGCAGTGGCTAGCCTGCGCAGCGTGATTTCAGCGGTCAACACTGCCGCCAGCAATGTGCGCAGCGGCGCCGCCGAAATTGCCAATGCCTCCTCGGAAGCCGGACGGCGTTGCGAGCGGCAGGCGGCAGCGCTGGAAGAATCGGTCGCGGCCATTTCGGAACTTGCCTCTGCCATCCGCGAAACCGCGTCGGGCGCCACCGATGCTGCGGCCACCGTTTCCGGTATCATGAAGAAGGCGGATGCCGGTGCGTCGCTCGCAGCCAAAACCGTCGCGGCGATGGGCGAGATCAGCGCCTCGTCGAGCCGCGTTTCACAGATCATCGACGTCATCGACGACATCGCCTTCCAGACCAACCTGCTCGCGCTCAATGCCGGGATCGAGGCGGCGCGCGCTGGTGAATCCGGCCGCGGCTTTGCCGTCGTCGCCTCCGAGGTGCGGGCGCTCGCCCAGCGCTCGGCCGAGGCGGCGAAGGAGATCGCCAAGCTGATCCGTTCGAGCAACGAACAGGTGTCCGAAGGTGTAGGTCTTGTCGGCGAAACCGAAACCGCGCTGTCGGGGATTGCCGACGAACTGCGCAGGACCGAAGAACTTGTTTCCAACATAGCAAAGCTCGCCAGTGCCCAGGCGGCGAGCATCGGCGAACTGTCCGCGACGATCGACCAGATCGACCGCGCGACGCAGCAGAACGCCGCGATGATTGAAGAAAATAGCGCCGCGAGCCGCTCGCTGGCGCTTGAATCGGAGACCCTGGCCGACATCGTCGCCAGGTTCCGAGCCACCGGCGGTGAGGCGGGGGGTGTAAGCCGGGGGGGCAACTATGCTCCCCGCCCCGCCGGTTGGTCAGAAGAACTCGCGCAGTCGGCCTAGAAGGAACCGACCTCCGTCGCCTCGAATGTCGTCGCCGTTCCACCGAGCGGGCGCTCGGACGCGATCCGGATGCGGCGGTAGCATTCGCAGGAGCGCTGTTCGAGAATGTCGCGGCGGACGACGTTCATCTCGCCGCGATGGTAGGAGATCGCGCCTGCTTCCATCAGGTCGATGCAGATCGCATTCACCGTCGCGCGCCTCAATGCCAGCAGCGAGGCGATCGCCTCCTGCGTGATGTGGAAATGATCGCTCGCAACCCGGTCGTGCGCATGAAGGAGCCAGCGGACCACGCGCTGCTCGGCCGAATGCAGGCTGTTGCAGGCAACCGTCTCCATCAGCTGGACGATGTGCGCCTTGGCGTAGCGAAGCATGAACTGACGCACGCAGACGAACCGCTCCAGAGCGACGTCGAGGTCCTGCATCGAGACCCAGGCTGCGGTGCCGCCGATCTGCACCACCGAGCGCCCAAGCGTCTCGCCACCGCCCATGATCAGCGAAAAGCCAACGAAGCCTTCGGGGCCGATTGACGATTTTTCGACACTGTGGCCGCTTTCCATCTGCGAGATCAGCGAAATGACGCCCTCATGCGGAAAAATGGCATGGGTAACCGGAGCGCCTTCCTCGTAGAGGACTTCGCCCGCCTTCAACTCGCGCACCTCGGCACATTGCTCGAAAAATTCCCTCGCGTGCGGCTGAACAGAGGCCAGGAGCTTGTTGCCCTTGGTGGATCGCACTAGCGGCATAGTCATCGGCCGAAAGTCTCCTCGCATCTCTGCCGTTTTAGCCACGGTTATTCAGCGATTCTTAAACCACGATTAACCACCACAACCTGTAGGCGACAATACGCCGGGCTCAAACAGAAGATCATGCGTATTCCAATGAAAAAACCCGCATGAAATGCGCCTGTATTTGTAAGATCTCAATATTTTTCGGGGACACTTCCGGCCCAAACGCATTTGAGCGAGGCAGGTCACAGAAATGCGGATGCGCTTTTTTGCTCTTGTTTCGATGCTTCTGTTGTCGGCGGGGATCGGCTTGCATGAAGCGGAAGCCGCGACGGTTGTCGCGAAGGTCGACATCAGCACCCAGACGATGACCGTCACCCACAACGGCAAGGTCAAGTACCGCTGGAAGGTCTCGACCGCGCGCGCCGGCAAGGTGACGCCGACCGGCAGCTGGACCGCGAAGTGGCTGTCACGCAACCACCGCTCGAGCCGCTACAACAACGCGCCGATGCCCTATTCGATCTTCTACAACGGCAACTACGCCGTCCACGGGACGAACCAGATCAGCAGGCTCGGCCGTCCAGCCTCGGCCGGCTGCGTCCGCCTCAACCCGGCCCATGCGAAGATCCTCTACGAGCTCGCCCAGCGCGAGGGGCTGAAGAACACGCAGATCATCGTCCATCGCTAGGGCTTGAGTTCGCGCCGCCGTCGAGATCGATCGGCGGCTGCTCGGCCTCAGCAAGCGGCTGGCGCGGGAAGCCGGCGATGGTCGACACATCCTTCACGTCGCGCGCGATCTCCAGAGGGCTTCTGGCGTAGGCGGTGACAAGGCGCGCGACCGACACAAGCGCATGGGTATGGATGCGCTCGTAACCGTGCGAAGCGTCGATGCCGAAGGCGACCAGCGCGGTGCGGATATCGTGCCCCGCCTCGATCGCCGAGGCAGAATCCGAGCGGTAGTAGCGGAAGACGTCCTTCTGGAACGGGATATCGTTCTCGCGGCAAAGGTCGACCAGCTTCTTCGTCAGGTGATAGTCGAACGGGCCCGACTGATCCGCCATCGCGATCGTCGCGCCGAATTCGGACGAGTTCTGGCCCGGCGCGGTCGTGCCATTGTCGATGGTCACCATAGCCGCGATGTCTTCGGTGACGATGGCCGCGGCACCGACGCCGACTTCCTCCGCGATCGTGAACAGGAAATGGACGTCGACCGGCGTCTTCGCGCCTTCCCGCTCCAGCGCCTCAAGACAAGCAAGCGCGATCGCCACTCCCGCCTTGTCGTCAAGGTGACGCGAAGAGATGAAGCCGTTGTCGAGGAACTCGGCATTGGTGTCGAAGGCAACGAAGTCGCCGACGTCGATGCCAAGTTCCAGCGTCTCCTCCTTCGAGCGCGTCACCGCATCGATGCGCAATTCGACGTGCTGCCAGCCGACCGGCGCGGTATCGACTTCCTCGTTGTAGGTGTGGCCCGATGCCTTCAGCGGCAGGACCGAGCCGCGAAAGCTGCCGCGCTCGCTGTAAAGCGTCACACGCGCGCCTTCGGCAAACCGCGCTGACCAGTGACCGATCGGCACGAGTTCCAGCCGGCCATTGTCCTTGACGAGCTTTACCTGTGCGCCGAGCGTGTCAAGGTGGGCGATGATCGCCCGCGCACCCTTGCGGCGGCTGCCCTGGCGCACGGCGCGGATCGCGCCGCGCCGCGTCAGTTCCGGTGTCAGCCCCAGCCGCTCGATCTCGCGATAACAGTAGCGGACGACCTGATCCGTATAGCCAGTCGGGCTGTCGATCGCGAGCAGCGCCTTCAGCTGCGCCACCAGATATGCTTGGTCGATCGGCATTATGCCCGGCCCAAAGCCATCGCCGCTGCCCGTGCACCCGAAAGCGGGAACAAGAGGTCGAGGAAGCGCTCGGCTGTCGGCTGCGGTTCATGGTTGGCAAGGCCTGGCCGCTCGTTCGCCTCGATGAAGACGTACTCGGGCTGGTCAGGACTTTTCACCATGAAGTCGATGCCGACGACCGGGATGTCGATGGCCCGCGCCGCTGCAATCGCCGCCTCCACCAGCCGCGGATGGACGATGTCGGTGACGTCATGGATCGACCCGCCGGTGTGAAGGTTGGCGGTCTTGCGCACCATGATCTCCTTCCCGCTCTCCGGGACGCTGTCGAGCGTGTAGCCCGAAAGCGCCAGGCAGCGCTCCGTCTCGCCATCGATCGGGATCTTGCTCTCGCCCCCGGTCGCAGCTTCGCGGCGGCGTGACTGCGCCTCGATCAGGGTGCGGATCTTCTTGCGGCCATCGCCGACGATATGCGGCGGCCGGCGTACGGCGGCGGCAACCAGCTTGAAGTCGATCACCACGAGACGAAGGTCCTCTCCTGCGAAGCAGGCCTCAATCAGGACGCGGTCGCAGACTTCCTTGGCCGCCGCTATTGCCGCCTTGGTCTCTTTCAGCGTCTCGAGTCCCACGGCAATGCCGCGTCCCTGCTCACCCCGCGCGGGCTTCACGACGACGCGCCCATGCTTGTCGATGAACGCCTGCAGCGCCTCGTCATCGTCGCTCGCGACCATCTGCTCGGGCACCGACAGGCCTGCCGACTCGACCACCCGGCGCGTCACCGCCTTGTCGTCGCAGATCGACATCGCCACCGCCGAAGTCAGTTCCGACAAGCTCTCGCGGCAGTGGACCGAGCGCCCGCCATGCGACAGGCGGAAGAAGCCGCCCTCTGCATCCGTGATCTCGACATGCACGCCCCTGCGGTGCGCCTCATCAACGATCAGCTTCGCGTAGGGATTGAGCTGGTCGTAGTTTTCGAGCGGCCGCGAGAAAAGCTTTTCATTGATGGGGTTCTTGCGCTTGACCGCGAACACCGGAACCCGGCGAAAGCCGAGCTTTTCGTAGAGCCGGATCGCGTTCTCGTTGTCGTGCAGGACCGAAAGGTCCATGTACGCTCGCCCGCGAGCCGAAAAATGCTCTGCCAGACGCCGCACCAGCATCTCGCCAATACCGGGATGTTTTGCTTGCGGGTCGACCGCTAGGCACCAGAGCGACGAGCCCTGCTCGGGATCGGAAAAGGCACGCGGATGATCGACACCGGTTACGGTACCGATGATTTCGCCGGTGTTTTCATCCTCCGCGACGAGATAGGTGAGCGCGCGACTGTCACGGTTGCTCCAGAAGAAGTCGGGCCGCACCTGCACCATGCCGCGCGAGCCATAGATGCGGTTCACCGCGCGTGCATCGGCTTCGGTCGACAACCGGCGGATGAAGAAGCCGCGCGTCTGGCGGCGGCTGGCGCGATAGGTCGCGAGATCCAGCCGGTAGGTGTGCGACGGGTCGAGGAAAATCTCCTGCGGTGCTGCCGCCAGAAGCACATGCGGGTCGCGGACATAGAAGGCGATGTCCCTTCGCTCCGGTCCCTCCTCGCGCAGTGCGGCAACCACGTCCTGCGGGTTGTCGAAGGTGTGCGAGAAGATCAGCCGGCCCCAGCCGCAATCGACACAAGCCGCTGACTGCGGCGGCTCCAGTCCGGCGGGACCGCGCGACTGTGCGTGAAAGCGCTGAAGCCGGTGCGCCTGCGGCCGTTCGCTACGCGCCATTCGACTAGATCCCATGGCTCTGCATCCACATTTCGAGAAGTCCGACCTGCCAAAGCTCCGAGCCGCGCAGCGGCGTGATGTGGTCGGAAGGGTTGGTGAAAAGTTCGTCGAGATAGTCGTCGCGGAAGAGCCCTCGCTCGCGTGCCACGCGGGAGCCCAGCGCATCGCGCACCATCTCGAGGTACGGGCCGTCGACATATTTGAGCTGCGGTACGGGGAAGTATCCCTTCGGCCGGTCGATGACCTCATGAGGCACGACGAGCCGCGCGGCTTCCTTCAGGACGCCCTTGCCGCCGCTGTGCAGCTTTTCCTCGGGTGGGATTTTTGCAGCGAGCTCGACCAGCTCGTGGTCGAGGAAGGGCACGCGCGCTTCCAAGCCCCACGCCATCGTCATGTTGTCGACTCGCTTGACCGGGTCGTCGACCAGCATCACCTGGCTGTCGAGCCTGAGCGCCGCGTCGACCGGCGTATCTGCACCCGGCATGTTGAGATGTTCGGCGACAAGCTCACGGCTCACATCCGCGTCCGGCAGCCAGTCGGCATTCACCTGCCGCTGCAGCGTCGCGTGCGAACGGTCGAAGAAGACGCGGGCGNCCCTGCCCCGACTGCACCACCTTCACATGCTTCGAAACTTCCTGCGACAGCAGGTAGAAACCGGCATTGTCGTAGGAGACCATCGGCTCGGACATCGCTCCGATTACGCCGGGCAGCGCCTCGATGAGCCGGTCGGAACCGACGAAGATCTTGTGGTGGCGCGTGTCGTAGCGCTGCGCGATCAGGTCGGAGTACTGGAATTCATCGCCCTTCTCGCCGTTGGCTTCCTCGAAGCCGACGGAGAAGGTGGCGAGGCCGTGCTGGCCTTCCTCGGCCAAGAGGCCGACGATCAGGCTGGAATCGACGCCGCCCGACAGCAGCACGCCAACGGGCACATCCGCGACCATGCGGCGCCTCACGGAAGTGCGCAGCGCATCCAGCACCATGTCGCGCCAGTCGGTCGACGAGAGCCCCGCATATTGCGGATCGCGCTGGTAGGGTGGCGCCCAGTAGACGCTGTCTTCCCTGGTGCCGTCCGGTTCGATGACGCGGATCGTCGCTGGCGGCAGCTTGCGCACGCCCTTGATGATCGTGCGCGGCGGCGGGACGACCGCGTGAAAGGTCATGTAGTGGTGCAGCGCATGGCGGTCGATCGAGGTATCAACCTCGCCCGCCTGCAGCAGTGCCGGCAGCGACGAGGCAAAGCGCAGCGAATGCGGCGTTTCGGCGATGTAGAGCGGCTTAATGCCGAACCGGTCGCGCGCCATCACGACGCGCCCCGAGTCGCGCTCATGGATCACGAAGGCGAACATGCCGTGGAAGCGCTTCACACACTCCTTCCCCCAGGCATGCCACGCCTTGAGGATCACCTCGGTGTCGCCGGTCGAGAAGAAGCGGTAGCCCTTGTCCTCGAGCTCTGCCCGCAGTTCGGGATAGTTGTAGATGCAGCCGTTGAAGGCGATGGCGAGGCCGAGTTCTGCGTCGACCATTGGCTGGCGCGCCTTTTCCGACAAGTCGATGATCCTGAGCCGCCGGTGCCCCAGCGCGACATTGCCGTGAATCGCTAGTCCTGATCCATCGGGTCCGCGCGGCGCAAGCGCGTCCATCATCCTCGTCTGGGCTATCGCAGAAGGCTGCGCGCCATCGAAACGTACTTCACCACAAATCCCACACACGGTTCCGGGAAATCTCCTGTTGCAAAACATCAACGTGCCGGGGGGCACGACTCGAAAGGCCCGTCGTCAGGCGGACCCGTCTTGCGAACGTGGGTAGTGGGGGATGGTTCCGAAATTTTCGGGATCCATTTGCGTCAGATCAAATGGATGTCAGGCTTAAGGGCCTAGAAACGCGCAAAATCTGCCGTGGCAATTTGACCACACGCTGTGCGTGGACGCGGCGAGCCGGTGGTACTATTTTCCGGCCGCATTTCTTAGGAAAGCGAAATGAATTACCAGCGATTTTTCGAGGAAGCGATCCGTCAACTCCACGAGGAGCGGCGCTATCGCGTGTTTGCCGATCTGGAACGGATTGTGGGCCGCTTCCCGCAGGCGATCTGGCGCTCCGAAGGCGAGGCGCGCGAGATCACGGTCTGGTGTTCCAACGATTATCTCGGCATGGGCCAGCATCCGGACGTCATTGCAGCGTCGCAGAACGCGACCGGGAACATGGGTTCCGGCGCGGGCGGCACGCGCAACATCTCCGGCACCAACCACCCGCTGGTCGAGCTTGAGCTTGAGCTCGCCGACCTGCATGGCAAGGAAGCCGGCCTCGTCTTCACCTCGGGCTTCGTCTCCAACGAAGCTGCGATCTCGACGATCGGCCGCCTGCTGCCGAACTGCCTGATCCTCTCCGACGAGCTCAATCATGCCTCGATGATCGAGGGCGTGCGTCGCTCGGGCGCGGAGAAGAAGATCTTCCGCCACAACGACGTTGCGCATCTGGAAAGCCTGCTGCAGCAGGCTGGCAACGAACGCGCCAAGCTGATCGTGTTCGAGAGCGTGTACTCGATGGACGGCGACGTCGCCCCGATCAAGGAGATCGCGGACCTCGCCGACAAGTACAACGCGATGACCTATATCGACGAAGTGCACGCGGTCGGCATGTACGGCGCGCGCGGCGGCGGCATCACCGAGCGTGAGGGCCTCGCCCACCGCATCGACGTCATCGAGGGCACGCTGGCCAAGGCCTTCGGCGCGCTCGGCGGCTACATCACCGGCACCCGCGAAGTCATCGACGCCGTGCGCTCCTACGCGCCGGGCTTCATCTTCACGACCGCCCTGCCCCCTTCAATCGCCGCAGCGGCGACCGCCTCGATCCGTCACCTCAAGACGTCGCAGGTCGAGCGCGACGCGCAGCAGCGCCAGGCGCAGCGGACCAAGGACGTTCTGTCGGCTGCCGGCCTGCCGGTCATGCCGTCGCAGACGCACATCGTGCCGGTGCTGGTCGGGGATCCGGAGCTCTGCAAGATGGCGAGCGACCGTCTGCTCGCCAAGCACAACATCTACATCCAGCCGATCAACTACCCGACCGTCCCGCGCGGCACCGAGCGCCTGCGCATCACGCCGACGCCGTGCCACGACGACAAGCTGATCGAAGTACTTCGCGACGCGCTGGTCGAGACCTGGACCGCGCTCGGCATTCCCTTCCGCGACGCATCGGCTCCGAGCGAGCCTGCCCGTTCGGATCGGGTCGTTCCGCTGGTCGTCTCCAAAGCCGGCGGCTGATCCGACCCTTCATGTTTGCCTCCCAAGCAAAAAGCCCCGGTGCATCGCGCCGGGGCTTCTTCTTTGTCTGTTAGCCGGAGCTTACTTGCGGGCCAGCAGGTCGCGAATTTCCGTGAGCAGCTGGACGTCGGCGGGCGGCGGAGCTGCCGGCTCCTCGGCCTTCTGGCGCTCGAGGCGGCGGCGCATCGTGTTCACGCCCTTGACCATCAGGAAGATGATCCATGCCAGGATCAGGAAGTTAATGACGACGGTGATGAAGTTGCCATAAGCGAACACCGCGCCCTGCTCGCGCGCAGCAGCAAGCGAGGTGGCGGTAACGTTGGAAGACAGCGGCAGGAAGTAGTTCGAGAAATCGAAGCCGCCAAAGATCGCGCCGACGATCGGCATGATGATGTCATCGACCAGCGATGAGACGATCAGGCCGAACGCACCGCCGATAATCACGCCGACGGCAAGGTCCATGACGTTGCCCTTGGCGATAAATTCCTGAAATTCCTTGAGCATCATCTCCCTCCTGGAGAATGAGTGTTTGCGAATCATCGGCAGCGGGGGCAACCGACGGTCGTTAAGATAGCAAAGTTGGCGTCTCGCTTACCATATGGCGCGCGTCAGGCACCCTTGGCGTCGCGCTTTGCCAGAAGGGCGCGCACCAGCGGCTCGTCGACCTCGCCGGTCGGCTGTATGCCGTTCGCCTTCTGGAAGGCCTTGATGGCATCCTTGGTGCGCTGGCCCATGACGCCATCCTCGACGCCGGCATCAAAGCCCTGCAAATTCAGGATGCGCTGGATGTTGCGCACCGCCTGCTTCATGTCGATGCTGGCGGTCGTCTCGTGGCCGGTGGTCCAGCTTTCGGGAATTTCAACCGTGTTCGCCTCGGGGTCGATCTGGCGCTGTTGCCAGAGTTCGGCCGAATTGCGTGCGCGCTCCAGCGCCTCAGGCTTCATCACCTTGGCGACCTCGTCGCGCTTTTCGGCAGCGTCCTTGTCGCCCTGGCGGGCAACGATGTCGAACCACTTGTAGGCATCCTCGAGGTTCTGCTTCATCCCGACGCCCTTGGCGGCGAGAATGCCAAGGTTGAACTGGCTGTCGCGCACTCCGAGCTCGGCTGCTTCGAGGAACCAGCGCGCGGCCGACTCATGGTCGCTGACGCCATCGGCGCCCATCGCGAACAGGACGGCGAGGTTGTGCATGGCGCTGGCATTGCCCTGCGCTGCGGCGAGCTGGTACCAGGTCTTTGCCCTCGCGACGTCGCGCTCGACGCCAATACCCTTCTCATAAAGATTGCCGATCCGGTACTGAGCCGGTGCAAGGCCAGCGTCAGCCGCCTGCTCATACCACTTTGCCGCCTCGGCCATGTCAGCGGGAACGCCCCTGCCCTCGGCATAGCGGCTGCCGATCTCGAACAGAGCCTTCGGGTCGCCGGAAGCTGCGGCCTCGCGCAGTGCGACCGGGCCGATGGCATCCGGGATCGCGGCAAGCTGCTCTTCGGTCGGCTCGGCTGGAATATCGATCTCTTCCACCGGCTGGGCAGCAACGGCAACCGGCCCCGGCATCGGCTGCGATGCGTTCGGATCAAGCCAGGCCATCTCGTCCTGCTTCGGCGCCTCCGCAACCGGCTCAACCGTCGTTTCGGCCCGCTCTGGGATGGCGGCGACCGAACCTTCGACCGGAAGTTCCCGGTTGATCGTCGGCGTGCCGGCGGCTTCCGCGTTGTCGGTGCCTTCAGCCGGGACGTTCGCCTGGAAGGCGTCCTCGCTCTCGTAGGCGGCCTGGTCGACGACCTCGCCACCGCCCATGAAATTCTTGCCGATCTGCAGCGCGAGCACCGTGATCGCGAGCAGCGCGACGCCCATCAGCAGCGGCTTGCGGCTGCGGCCAAGGATGCGGCTCACGGCAGAGCCTTCCTTCGCAGGCTTCTCGGCAGCGGCGGCCTTCGCTGTGTTGCCCGCCTCGGCGGCGGCAGCCTGTGCGGCACGGCGCGCGGCGGCGATGAAGTCCGCCTTGGCAATCTCGTTGTCGGCTGCAGATCCCGTACCGCCCTTGTTGCCGCGAACGCGCTTCATGATCGCGTTGAGGTCAGGCGCGCCCGAACCCGGCGCCAGCGGCTCGTTGACGATCCTCGGATCGATCGCGGCATCGATTTCAACCGTCGGCGCGGCGAACTGCTGCTCCATGACAGCCGTCGGCGAGGGCTCAGCGATGTCGGCCTCGTCCTTGCCGCCCTTGCGGCCCAGCGCCTTCGTCAGGCCCGACAGCACCGACTTCTTGCCGGTATCCTTGGCGACAGCCTCCTCGCGCGCGGCCTGGATCGCAGCGGATGCCTTGGCAGCAGCCGCAACCGCCACAGCAGGCTCAAGCGCCAGTTCTTCCTCGACGGGCGCAAAAGCGGGGGTCTCGGCAATCGCGGCGCGCACGCGCTCGCGCTGCTCGCCGTTGCCGCCCTCATGTGCGGCTTCAAGCATGCTGAGGCGGTCGACGATCTTCAGAAGCGTGTCGTGGATCGCCTCGAAGGTCTTCGTGTTGCGATCCTCGGAGCGTCGCGCAAGCGCTTCCAGCGTCTTCAGGTCGTCGGTCAGCGAGGCGATGACGGCGTCGTTGGCCGCGCTCGTCGGCGCGATGTTGCGCACCGCCTCCTCGGCCGCCAGACGCGCGGCCTCGACGACGAGACGACGGTTCTCCTCGATCGTATCCTCGATGCGGTCGAGGCGCGGATTTATCTGCGAGAGATCGGGGCTCGAGATCTGGGAAGCGAGGCCGGCGATCTGCGCCTCGAGGCTGCGGATCAGTTCGGGATCAACACCCGGCGCCGGCTGTGCGGCGACCTGCTGGCGCTCCAGCCGGCTCGCAAGTTCCGCGAAGCGGTCGTCCATTGCCTGGAGCAGATGCTCGCTCTGGACGAAATTTGCGTTGGTCTCGCGTTCGCTGAGGCGCGAAGTGACATCCCCCAGACGGCGTTCGAGATCGCGGAACAAGGCCTGCCCCTGCTCCTGCGCATCCTCGTGGCGCTGCTCCAGCATCGCGGCAAGCGTCGCGAAGCGGCGGTCGATGCCCTCGAACACGGCATCAAGGTCCGGGCCAGCCGGCGTCTCATCGAGCTTGCGCGAGATGATGTCGATCTGGCCGGCGAGCCGGTTGACGATTTCGTCCGGCATGTCGACGCGGCGGGCGATCTCCTCGACGCGATGGCCGAGGTCGGCGAGCTGGCTTGCAAGCGCATTGGCCGGATTGTCCTCGACCACCGAGCCCAGCTGGCGCGCGAGCGACGAGATGCGGGCCTCGATGCGCTCGAAGGGCTCCGGATCGAACGATACCGAATTGGCGGTGACGGCGGTCGCGGCGACCGCGCGCGAAATCTCGTTGAGGCGTTCCTCGATTGCCTCCAGCGCTTCGGAACTGATCCGGTCCTGCTGGTGGGTGAACTGGTCGACTGCCGAGGAGAGGATCTTCATCTTCTCTTCGAGCGAGCGCAGCGTAACCGAACTCGGCAGCCGCTCGATCAGGCCGGCGATCTCATCCACACGCATGCTCAGGGCCTGCAGGGCCGCGTCATCGGCCGGATTGCGCTGCGGCGCGGTGAACTTCTGGGCAATGTCGTTCCAGCGACGGTCGAACTCGTCCCAGCGGCGATCGAAGGACTGGATCGTCTCTTCGCGCGCAAGCTTGCCGAGGGCGCCCTTCACCTCCTCCATCTCCTGCCGAAGCAGGTTGATGTGGCGGTCGTCGCTCTGCTCGGCGAGATGGTGGATCATGCCGGAAAGGCGCTCGAACTCGGCGCGGAGCTCCGCGGCGTGCTGAGAGTTGCCGCTGCCGCGCAGCGCATGTTCGATCTCGTCGCGCAGTGCGGCGAACTCGCGGCGCAGGCCCGTGGTCATTTGCGTGCGCACTTCCTCGCGCAGCGAACGCAACTCGTCGACCATGCGCTCATCAGTGCGCGGCGCCGCGCGACGGGAGAGTTCATCCCAGCGGCGTTCAATGGCTTCATCATGCGGCGCATCACGGAAAGGGCGATCACGGTCGGAACTCCTTCCGCTTTCACGGAATTCGGACGGACGCCTGATCCGGCTCTCCAGCTCGTTCAGGGTCTCATTCAGCTGCTCGAGCGAGGTGCTCGGGCGACGACGCCGGCCTGCATTTATCGAATCCAGATAAGAGCGCCTGTTGTTCATCGACACGTCCGCTGCCGCCTTGCTGACCGGATATCCGGCGCGTTCCCAAACCTAAGCCCTGGAGACGCCGGAACTTGCGCAAGCCGTGCTTGGCCAGGCGTCATCCCCCGACGAATCCCCCGATGATAAATCCGTGATCAACAACAGACAAAATCACACGGATCACCGATGCCCGCACAATCCACTGCACATGGTAAACAAGCCGTTAACCAAGGTTGCTAAGCCGCTACGTGATATTCTTGCATCCGCAATTTTTTACGTGTTAAAAATTTTGTGACCGTGCGACTTCATTTCGCACTTGCAGCATAATTTCCGTGGGAATATATGCCCGCGCAATCGATGCGGTTAACGCCGGTCGGGCAGTGAGCCGGATGCCTTTCGCCCCAAGGACATCCAAGTTTGCGTTCCGCAGCCATGCGGGCGCGAGTACGGGGAATTGTGAAATGATGAACATGATGCCGGCCAGCGAAAGCGTGGCCAATACGGCTGATGTTGCCGAAACCTATATCCGTATCGGTGACATGGCTAACCTGTTCGGCGTGACGTTGCGCACTCTTCGTTTCTACGAAGACAAGGGCCTGATCTCGCCGAAGCGTGAAGGCAATACTCGTCTTTACTCGCGTCGTGACGTTTCGCGTCTCAAGTTGATCATGCTGGGCCGCAAGGTTGGTTTCTCGCTCCGCGAGGTCAAGCAGATCATGGACCTCTACGACCCCGAGGGCCGCAACATCAAGCAGCTGCGTACGCTGATCGACAAGTCCGAGCGCCAGATGGTCAAGCTCGAGAAGCAGCGCGAAGCGATCGAGGAAGCCATGAGCGACCTCCAGAACGCCCTGGACGACTGGCGTTCGGTTCTCGCATCGCGCATGCAGGCGCAAGCTGCATAAGTTTGATCCCCCACCCGAT
Organism: Aminobacter sp. J44; assembly: GCF_007829415.1. Classification (NCBI taxonomy): domain Bacteria; kingdom Pseudomonadati; phylum Pseudomonadota; class Alphaproteobacteria; order Hyphomicrobiales; family Phyllobacteriaceae; genus Aminobacter; species Aminobacter sp. J44. Next base: position 25,827 of record NZ_VLJG01000011.1, read on the forward strand.
CAGACAGTTCTTGAAGGGCCCGCCGCCGCGCGGGCCCTTTTTTCTTGCCGGGATTCTTCCCCGCTCACCCAATTTTCCTGCCTGGTCGAACAGATCTCCCAATGAGCCAGCGCACAACTCCAAAGTGACGTTTACGCAAACGTCAAAATCCGCTAAGTTCCCGCCCGACGCGTAGTGCCGCCACGTTGCGGCGCGCACCAATGGGATCAGGAGGATTTGATGACGATCTACAAGGCGCCAGTTGCAGACACCCTTTTCGTTCTCAACGACGTGCTTGGCTACGAGCGCTATTCAAATCTTCCCGGGTTCTCCGACGCCTCGGCCGACCTTCTCGACGCCATTCTCGGCGAGGCCGCGAAGCTTGCGGAAAACGTCATCCATCCGCTGAACCAGGTCGGCGACCGCGAGGGCTGCATTCGCCATGAGGATGGCTCGGTCACGACGCCGAAGGGCTTCAAGGAAGCCTACGACCAGTATCGCGAGGGCGGCTGGATGTCGCTCGCAATCCCGGCCGAGTTCGGCGGCCAGGGCCTGCCCTATACCGTCCACACCGCCGTCGCCGAGTACATGTCCTCGGCCAACATGGCGCTGATGATGTATCCGGGCCTCACACAAGGCGCGATCGCCGCGATCATCGAGCACGGCTCGGACGAGCAGAAGCAGACCTACGTTCCGAAGATGGCCGAGGGTGTGTGGACCGGCACGATGAACCTGACCGAACCGCACTGCGGCACCGACCTCGGCCTGCTGCGCACCAAGGCCGTGCCCAACGGCGACGGCTCCTACAAGATTTCCGGCCAGAAGATCTTCATCTCGGCCGGCGAGCACGACATGAGCGAGAACATCATCCATCTCGTTCTCGCACGCATCGAAGGCGCGCCGGAAGGCACCAAGGGCATCTCCCTCTTCATCGTGCCGAAGTTCAAGCTGGATGCGAACGGCAACCCCGGCGAGCGCAACTCCGTCTCCTGTGGCTCGATCGAGGAGAAGATGGGCATCCACGGCAACGCCACCTGCGTCATGAACTATGACGAGGCGGAGGGTTACCTGCTTGGCGCCGAGAACGGCGGCCTCAAGGCGATGTTCGTGATGATGAATGAGGCGCGCCTCGGCGTCGGTCTGCAGGGCCTGTCGATCGGCGAGATCGCCTACCAGAACGCCGTCGCCTACGCGAAGGAGCGCCTGCAGGGCCGCTCGATCTCGGGCGTCAAGGCGCCGGAGCAGAAGGCCGACCCGATCATCGTCCACCCAGACATCCGCCGCAACCTCATGAACATGCGCGCCTTCAACGAGGCCGGCCGAGCGCTCATCCTCTGGACCGCGCTGAAGTCGGATGTGGCTCACCGCTCCGGCGACGAGGCCGACCGGCAGGCGGCTGAAGACCACCTGGGCCTGATGACGCCGATCATCAAGGGCGTGCTGACCGACAAGGGCTTCGAGCACGCCGTCATGGCGCAGCAGGTCTTCGGCGGCCATGGCTACATCGAAGAGCACGGCATGAGCCAGTTCGTGCGCGATGCCCGCATCGCCATGATCTATGAGGGTGCCAACGGCATCCAGGCGCTCGACCTCGTCGGCCGCAAGCTCGCCATGAACGGCGGCCGCGCCGTCCAGTCCTTCTTCAAGGAAGTCGGCGAGTTCTGCGAGCAGTACCGCAGCGACGAGAAGATGTCGCCCTACACCAAGGGCCTCAAGAAGGGGCTCAACGACCTGCAGGCGGCCACCATGTGGCTGATGCAGAACGCGATGCAGAAGCCGGACAATGCGGGCGCCGCCGCCACCGACTACCTGCACCTCTTCGGCCTCGTCGCCCTCGGCTACATGTGGGCTCGCATGGTCAAGGCCGCGCAGGACAAGATTGCCGAAGGCGCCGGCAGCGCGATCCACGAGCACAAGCTGGTCACCGGCAAGTACTTCATGGACCGCATCATGCCGGAGACGGCCGCCCACCTCGCGGGCCTCTCCTCAGGCTGCGATTCGATGATGGCTCTGCCGGAGGATGCGTTTTGATCGGTTCCGCCACCCTCTCCCTCCCCCTTGAGGAGAGGGTGGACAGCCGCCGCAGGCGGCTGGACGGGTGGGGTTGCCTCGGAAGCGCGTCAACGCTTCTATGCAAATCCCGCTCGGGGAGGATTGGGACGATGCCACGCACGCGTGTCAGTTTCGAAATGCGCCAGAAGGCGCGGCCGCTTCGCGGCCACCCTCCCCTCAAGGGGGAGGGAAAGGAAGAAGGCATATGAATACAAATCCCGCGACCGTTCTCAATCTTCCCAAGCCCGCATGGGCGGACGAGGAAGTTGGGATGCTCTACGACATGGCCACCCGCTTCTTCGAGGCGGAGATCGTGCCGCATTACGAAGAGTTCGAGAAGAACGAGATCTTCGATCGCGAGAGCTGGCTGAAGGCGGGCGCGAACGGCCTCCTGTGTGCCTCAATGCCGGAAGAGTATGGCGGCGCGGGCGGCACCTTCGCGCATGAGAGCGCGATCCTCGAGGCGATCAGCCATGTCGGCGTCGACGGCTTCGGCATCGGCCTGCACAGCGCGATCGTCGCGCCGTACATCCTCCACTACGGCACCGAAGAGCAGAAGAAGAAGTGGCTGCCGAAGATGGCGAGCGGCGAGCTGATCGGCGCCATCGCCATGACCGAGCCGGGCGCGGGCTCCGACCTGCAGGGCGTCAAGACGCGCGCGGTCCGCGAAGGCGACTTCTACCGCATCAACGGCTCAAAAACATTCATCACCAACGGCCAGCTCGCCAACCTCATCGTCGTCGTCGCCAAGACCGACCCCGAGAAGGGCGCCAAGGGCACCTCGCTGATCGTCGTAGAGACCGATGAGGTCGAGGGCTTCGAGCGCGGCCGAAACCTCGACAAGATTGGCCTCAAGTCGAACGACACGTCGGAACTCTTCTTCAATGACGTGCGCGTGCCGGCGTCGAACCTCATCGGCACCGAGGAAGGCCAAGGCTTCGTCCAGCTGATGCAGCAACTACCGCAGGAGCGCCTGCAGATCGGCGCGACCGCAATCGCCATGTGCGAGCGGGCGCTGGCGCTGACCATCGACTACGTCAAGCAGCGCAAGGCGTTCGGCAAGCAGATCATCGACTTCCAGAACACCCAGTTCAAGCTGGCCGAGCTCAAGACCGAGATCACCGTTGGCCGCGTCTTCTACAATGACTGTGTCGCGCGCCACGTTCGCGGCGAGCTCGACACCGCCACCGCCTCGATGGCGAAGTACTGGCTGTCCGACTTGCAGGGCAAGGTCGTCGACCAGTGCCTGCAGCTGTTCGGCGGCTATGGCTACATGAACGAATACCCGATCGCCCGCATGTTCCGCGACGCGCGCGTCCAGCGGATCTACGGCGGCACCAACGAGATCATGAAATTGCTGATCGCCCGCACGCTCTGAGCGGTGCGGCCGGCAAACCAAGGGAGAGACTGATGGCAGACGCATTTGTCTATGACGCGGTGCGCACACCGCGCGGACGCGGAAAGAAGGACGGGGCACTCCACGAGGTGCCGGCCGTCCGCCTCGCGGCGAAGACGCTGGAGGCGATCCGCGACCGCAACGGCCTCGACACCTCGACCGTCGACGACATCATCTTCGGCTGCGTCGATCCCGTCGGCGAGGCCGGCTCCGTGATCCCGCGCTCGGCCGCCTTCGAGGCCGGCTACGACAACAAGGCGCCGGGCATGCAGATCTCCCGCTTCTGCGCCTCCGGCCTCGATGCCATCAACCTCGGTGCCGCCAAGATCGCCGGCGGCCTCGACGAGATCGTCATCGCCGGCGGCGTCGAAAGCATGAGCCGCGTCGGCATGGGCATGTCGGGCGGCGCCTGGTTCATGGACCCGTCGGTCGGCCTGCCGGGCTACTTCGTGCCGCAGGGCGTCTCGGCCGACCTCATCGCCACCAAATACGGTTTCTCGCGCGACGACGTCGACGCCTATGCTGTTGAGAGCCAGCGCCGCGCCGCGCACGCCTGGGAGAACGGCTACTTCAGCAAGTCGGTGATCCCGGTGAAGGACCAGAACGGCCTCACCATCCTCGACCGCGACGAGCACATGCGCCCCGGCACCGACATGCAGTCGCTCGCCTCGCTCAACCCGTCCTTCGTGATGCCGGGCGAGATGGGCGGCTTCAACGCGGTCGCCATCCAGCGCCACCCGGAAGTCGAGGCGATCAACCACGTCCATCACGCCGGCAACTCGTCGGGCATCGTCGACGGCGCGGCCGCCGTGCTGCTCGGCTCCGAGACCGCCGGCAAGACGCTTGGCCTGAAGCCACGGGCGCGCATCCGCGCCTTCACCAATATCGGTTCGGAGCCGGCGATCATGCTGACCGGCCCGGTGGATGTCACCCACAAGCTGCTCGACAAGGCGGGCATGACGCTCTCGGACATCGACCTGTTCGAGCTCAACGAAGCCTTCGCCTCGGTCGTGCTGCGCTACATGCAGGCATTCGAGATCCCGCACGACAAGATCAACGTCAACGGCGGCGCGATCGCCATGGGCCATCCGCTCGGCGCGACGGGTGCGATGATCCTCGGCACCGTCCTGGACGAGCTGGAGCGCCGCGACCTCAACACCGCGCTCGTCACGCTCTGCATCGGCGCGGGCATGGGCACCGCGACCATCATCGAGCGCGTCTAGCGCGGTTACCCTCCCCCTTGAGGGGAGGGTCGGCGCGGCAGCGCCGGGGTGGGGACCTCGGGGCCACGCTCGACGCAGTTCGACGCAGTTCTTGGAGGCAGGCGCGGGATCCGGATACCCCACCCGGCTCGCTTCGCTCCCACCCTCCCCTCAAGGGGGAGGGAAACCGCGGCCCGGCCGCAACCGATTTCGAGGAGGAACTCTCCATGGCCAACTACACCAACTTCACCGTCGAGACCGACAGCGACGGCATCGCGCTCGTCACCTGGGACATGCCCGACAAGTCGATGAACGTCTTCACCGAAGAGGTGATGGACGAACTCGAGCAGATCGTCGACCAAGTCACCGCCGACGAGGCCGTCAAGGGCGTCGTCTTCACCTCCGGCAAGGAGACCTTCTCCGGCGGAGCGGACCTGACCATGCTGCAGAAGATGCTCGCCCTGTACGAGCAGAAGAAGGCCACGAACGAGCAGGAAGCGATCCAGTTCCTGTTCGACAATGCCGGTCGCATGACCTGGCTGTTCCGCAAGATCGAGACCTCCGGCAAGCCGTGGGTATCGGCGATCAACGGCACCTGCATGGGCGGCGCGTTCGAACTCTCGCTCGCCTGCCACGGCCGCGTCGCCGCCGACAGCGACAAGGTGAAGATGGCGCTGCCTGAAGTGAAGGTCGGCATCTTCCCCGGCGCCGGCGGCACCCAGCGCGTGATGCGCCTCACCGACCCGCAGTCGGGCCTGCAGATGCTCACCTCCGGCCAGAACCTGACGCCCAAGAAGGCGAAGAGCATGGGGCTGATCCACGAGATCGCCGCGCCCGACCAGCTGATCGAGGCCGCCAAGGCGATGATCAGGAATGGCCTCAAGCCGGTCCAGCCGTGGGACGAGAAGGGCTTCAAGCTGCCGGGCGGCCCGGTCTATTCGGCCGCTGGCGCAAACCTCTGGCCGCCGGCAATTGCCATCCTGCGTCGCGAGACCTACGGCAACTATCCAGGCGCGGCCGCGATCCTCAAGGCCGCCTATGAGGGCCTGCTGGTGCCGTTCGATACCGGCCTTCGCATCGAGCAGCGCTACTTCACGCAGATCCTGCGCTCGACCGAAGCGCGGATGATGATCCGCTCGCTGTTCGTCTCGCTGCAGGAGCTCAACAAGGGCGCGCGCCGTCCGCAGGGGATCCCCGAAACGAAGTTCACCAAGATCGGCGTCCTCGGCGCCGGCTTCATGGGCGCGGGCATCGCCTTCGTCACCGCCAAGGCCGGCATCCCGGTCGTCCTGCTCGACCGCGAGATCGCCTTTGCCGAGAAGGGCAAGGCGCATTCGGCCGGCCTGATGGACGCTGCCATCAAGAAGGGCCGCGCAACGGCGGAAGAGAAGGAACAGCTTCTCTCTCTCATCACGCCCACCGTCGACTACAAGGATCTCGAAGGCTGCGACCTCGTCATCGAGGCCGTGTTCGAGGATTCCGAAGTCAAGAAGGGTGCGACCGAGCAGACCGAGGCGGTCATTGCCGAGAGCGCGATCTTCGCCTCCAACACCTCGACGATCCCGATCACTTCGCTCGCAAAGAACTCGTCGCGTCCGGCCAATTTCATCGGCATCCACTTCTTCTCGCCGGTCGACAAGATGATGCTGGTCGAGATCATCCTTGGCGAGAAGACGGGCGAGAAGGCGATTGCCACCGCGATCGACTATGTCCGCGCGATCAAGAAGACGCCGATCGTCGTCAACGATACCCGCGGCTTCTACGTCAATCGCTGCGTCCTGCGTTACATGGCTGAAGCGTTCCAGATGGTCATTGAAGGCGTCCCGCCGGCGATGATCGAGAACGCCGCGCGCATGGCCGGCATGCCCGTCGGCCCGTTGGCGCTGACCGACGAGACCGCGATCGACCTTGCCCAGAAGATCATGAAGCAGACGATCCGCGACCTCGGCGAAGGCGCGGTCGACCCCGAGCAGTTCAAGCTCATCAACACCATGGTCGACACTCACGGCCGCCTCGGCCGCAAGAACGGCAAGGGGTTCTATGAATATCCGGAAAAGCCGGCGAAGAAGTATCTGTGGCCGGATCTCAAGACGCTCTACCCGCAGCAGGACGCCGACAAGATCGACGTCGAGGAGCTCAAGCAGCGCTTCCTCGTCACCATCGCGCTCGAAGCAGCGCGCGTGATGGAGGAAGGCATCGTCACCGACCCGCGCGAGGCCGATGTCGGCTCGATCCTGGCCTTTGGTTTCGCGCCGTACACCGGCGGCACGCTGAGCTACATCGACGGTATGGGCGTGAAGAAGTTCGTCGAGCTCGCCGCGCGCCTTGAGGGCAAGTACGGCGCGCAGTTCAAGGCGCCGCAGCTGCTCCACGACATGGCGGCGAAGGGCGAGACCTTCTACGAACGGTTCAACCCGTATCCGAACGCCGACAAGGCCGCGTAAGGCGCGGCTTACCTCATCTCCGCTTTGCCCGTCCCCCTCCCGGGGGCGGGTCACGCCGGTTGACGGGACCGGCGTTCCTGACCAAAGGACCAGCGAGAGCTTTCCCCTGCAGGGGAAGATCCGCCGGCCAGGGCGGCCCTGCCCGCCCCTTCCGAAAGGTTGACGAGAATGTATGTCTGGCTCCGCCTTGCACGGATGATGGCGACGGCCAGGTCGCGCGGCACCTACCGGATCGGCGGCGAGAGCCGGCTTGCGTTCCGCTGCCTGCCGACCGACATCGACTCCAACATGCACCTCAACAACGCCCGTTACATGATGCTGGCGGACGTTGGCCGCATCGACATCTTTGCGCGGGCTGGCCTGCTGAAGCTCGCGCGCCAGAACAAGTGGGCGCCGATGATGGGCGGCCTGCAGGCCGTTTACGTGCGGGAAATCCGGCTCTGGACGAAGTTCGAGGTGGTCTCGACCGTCGAGACCTGGGAGGATACGCAGGTCATCGGCCGCCACCGCTTCGTGCTGGAGGACGGACGAACCGCCGCCCTCGTCATGACGACCGCCGGCGTCTACGACTTCCGCAACCGGCAGTTTTTGAAGATCGACGACCTTTTTAACGCGCTCGGCGAAACCGCCCGCCCTCGCCCGCCAAGCGAGGAAGAGCGCATCTTCATGGCCTCGCACGCTGGGCTCAGGCAGCTGGCGAAGGGGGCGGTGTAGGGAAGCAGGGGCTTAGGGGTGTAGGGGTGTAGGGGCTTAGCAGCGCAAGGGGCAGGCCTTCGGCTGCTGGGCACCATCTCTGACGGCCACCGCAGAGGACCTAAGAAGCGGCAGCATCCGGATAAGGTGGCTCAGCTGCAAGGGTTGGTGAGTGCGGGGTCGCTGCGAGAATCGCGACCGCCTCATCGGCCTTTTTCGTGGAAACCCCTCAGTGCCGCCGCCGAATGAAGCGCCCAGGGGAAACATTACTGGCCCGCGCTCTACGAGCCCCCTCCGGCGCTTCGCGCCACCTCCCCCATAAATGGGAGAGGATCCGGGTCGTGCAGGTGGAAATTACGGCCCCTCAACTGCAAGCTTGGCCGATCACCAATGCATCAGGTCAGGAAAACCCACAGCGCTGCTGAAGCACTCGGCCTGAGGATCCTCCCCCATTTATGGGGGAGGGGGACCATGCGAAGCATGGTGGAGGGGGCGTGACGGAGCGCGGCGGCGGAGGCGGGCCACCGACCTGCCGGTCCCGGCTTTTTTTTCGTGCCCCCTCAGCCCCGCCCCCGAATGAAGCGCCCAGGGGAAATACTACTGCCCGCGCTCTACGACCCCCCTCCGGCGCTCCGCACCACCTCCCCCATAAATGGGGGAGGATCCGGAGGCCGTGCCTGCTGCTACGCCTCGTCCACTCATCGGCGTTCAGGCATGGATCGTCGGGTCAAGCCCGACGATGACGAGCTGGGAGGTGTACGCTTCTGCTATCCGCGTCCTGCCAACTGAAGCTGCAATGGCTCACGGGCGTCAACGACTATCCCTTCCCCCATCCCATCGTCATCGTCGGATCAAACCCGACGATGACGAAGCTGGGACGTGTGCGCTTCTGCTATCCGCGTCCCGCCAACTGAAGCAGCAATGGCAAGCTCTGCCGCCGCCGGCCATCCCTCCCCGTCTTTCCCATCGTCATCGTCGGGCCTGACCCGACGATCCATGCCTGAACATTTCCTCTCCACCAGCGGTGGGTGGTTTGCGCTTACCAGCCTAAGCCAAGAGGGTTTGCCCCTTGCAGGGCGCGCTCATTAAACACCTCACCCCCTCCCCGACCCCGACGTCGCCCTCAGCGCCGGGGGCGGGGTAAAGTCGGGCAGCGCGTCCGGGATCCAGTGGTAGAGATAGTCGGCCGGCAGGCCGAGGCGCAGGCACGATTGCGCCGGCGGCAGCGAGGGAAGTACCAGTCGATCGGCCATCGAGCCCGCCTGCCGCAGCAGGTTCTCCTCCCCAAGCCGCATGCGGTAGCGGTGCGGCAGGCCGAGCATGTGCTGCACGTCCTGCGGCACCAGCGCGACGGCTGCCCGCACCATCGAGCGCTGCAGCGGGCGCAGCACGGCCGGAAACGCCTCCGCTTCGGATACCAGCCACAGGAACTCGTCGATGATCGCCGACGGCTCGAGCCGCGGCTTCATCTCGGCGAGCATCTTCTCCCAGCCGGAAAGCGAGGTCGGCGTGTTCCGCGCGCCATAAAGACGGCCCGGCACCAGCGCCTCGGCGAAAGCCTGCGAGATTTCCTCCGCGCTCAGCTGCGAGACATAGCGGCTGTAGGCCATGGTGAAGCCGAAGGTGGCGGTCGCCTGCACCCAGTCGAGCAGATCGGGATCGTTCGCCTTATAGCTTCGGCCATCGGGCGTGGTGCCACCGACGCGGTCGTGCTGGCGCACGACGCCGGCGATCATCTTTTCGGCGCGGCTCCTGGCGCCATAGACGGTGATCATCGCCGCAAGGCCGGTGCGCTGCAGACGTCCGACGGTGTCCTTGCGAAAGGACGAGTGCTCCCACACGCCCGTGCGCACGGCAGGTTCGGCAAGTTCGAGGATCACTGCAGCAACGCCGCCGATGAACAAGGAGATCGGGTTCTTGAAGATACGCCACGACACCGAGTCCGGCGGCAGCAGCGCCTCCTCGCCGAGCGGCTGGCGGAAGTCGAAGCGCGGCGCGCCGTCGGGCTGCATCAGGCGCCGTCCGACGCGATCGAGCTGGCTTTCAAGCGGCAGAAGCAACAGTCTCGGCAAGGCCGAGCCATGGATCTTTCTCATGCGGGGCTTCCTCCTGAGGGTTAAGAAATCCCCCGCCGAAGTTTTCGTTCCCCCTCTTCTGGACCCCGCCCGATCAAGGTTGTAACCTCTTGAAAAGGCAATTTTCCTGCTCCGACGGATGAGCCATGCTTTCGCATCACCAGTTATGGGCAGCGATTGACGCCCTTGCAGAAATGCATTCGCTGACTCCCTCGGGTCTGGCGCGGCGGGCGGGGCTGGATGCCACCTCATTCAACAAGTCGAAGCGAACCTCGCCGGACGGCCGCCCGCGCTGGCCGTCGACTGAATCTCTTGCAAAGATCCTGAGCGCGACTGGTGTTACCCTGGACGAAATGGTCTCGCTCATCAGCGGCAGCGCCAGCAAGGGGCAGACCGTGCCTCTGATCGGCTTCGCCAAGGCCGGTGCTGGCGGCTATTTCGACGATGCCGGCTTCCCGCAGGGCGAAGGCTGGGAAGAAATCGCGGTGCCGCCGGGAACGCCCGAAGGCTCCTATGCGCTGCAGGTGCAGGGCGACTCGATGCTGCCGCTCTATCGCGACGGCGACATCCTGATCGTCGATCCGTCGGCCAGTGTGCGCAAGGGCGACCGGGTGGTGGTGCGCACACGCGGCGGGGAAGTCACCGCAAAGCTGCTCGCAGCACGCACCAGCGAGGCGGTTGAGCTCGTCTCCCTCAATCCCGAGCATCCCAACCGCACCATCCCAATGCGGGAGGTCGAGTGGATCGCCCGGATCATCTGGGCAAGTCAGTAACAGGTGACGTCATGCGCCCGCTCGCCATCGGAGTAGGTCTGGCCGGACTGGTCGGCGCAACCGCAATCTTCCTCGCGCATCCCACCGTGCCAACACCGGGCGCTTCCGCTAATGAGACCGTCACGGCCGCGCCGGAAGCGCCGGCGGAACCAGCCGCCAGCGCAACAGCTCAGGCGCCGAAGGCGCAGCCGAACATTCAGGTGCGGCCGGCGAGCCCGGACCTCATCACCATCCCCGTCCTGTCGCCGCAGGAGCTCGAGCGGATCGAGCCGCCGAAGGAAGTCCAGGTGGCGCAGGCCGGGCCGTCGGAGCAGAAGCCAACGCTGCTGCACCGCCCGGTGGCGACGAGCTCGGGTGAGTTCACTTCGAAGGACATCACGGTGCGGCTCGCCGGCATCGTTCCGGTCGGACCGGACGAGGAATGTGAGGCCGACGGCAGGAAGTGGCCGTGCGGCATCCATGCCCGCACCGCCTTCCGCAACTGGCTGCGCGGGCGTGCGCTGAGCTGCGTGCTGCCGGCTGAAAGCTCCGGCACGGTCGTTGCCGGATGCCAGCTCGGAAAGCAGAACCCGGCCGAATGGCTGGTCGCGCAGGGCTGGGCACACGCGGAAGCAGGCGGCCCATATGCCGAACTCGAAGAGGAAGCCAAAAAGCAGAAGCGGGGCATCTTCGGCCCCGCTCCCTTCGTTCCTGCTGTGCCGGCAGCGACCTCGCTGCCGGAAGTTTCCCAGCCGTCAGGCGACTAGCTCGCCAGCCAGCGCCTTACCGATCAGAGCCCGGGTGTTGTCGATTCCGTAGAGCGCGGCGAACGAGCCGAAGCGCGGGCCGCGTTCCTGGCCGATCAGCACCTGGTAGATCATCTGGAAGAACGCCACCGACACGCCCGGGCCGCCGTCCGGACCCTTCTTGTTGTGGTCCTGGTAGCGCTCAATTGCGCGAGCAACGTCGAGGGCCGCGTTCTGGATCGTCTCGCCGTCCGCGTCGGCTGCAAGCGAGCCGAGCTTCTCCGACAGCGCCTTGAGTGCGTCCGCCTCGACCTCGTCCGCCGCACGGAACACCTTGGTCGGCTGCACGAAGTCATTGAAGTAGCGGATCGCATAGCCGACGAGGCGGTCGAGCTCCGGATGGGTTTCCGGCGTGACACCCGGCGCATGACGCGAGATGAAGCCCCACAGCACCGACGGCTCGTGCGCGTTCGACGCGCTGACGAGGTTGAGCAGCAGCGCGAAGGAGACCGGCATGTCGACCACCGGCACGTTGCCGCTGTGGATGTGGTAGACCGGGTTGCCGAGGCGCTCCTTCCAGTCCTGGCGGTGATAGGCCGACAGGAAGGTATAGTACTCATCGACGGCGCGCGGGATGACGTCGAAGTAGAGCTTCTTCGCCGTGCGCGGCTTCTGGAACATGTAGAGAGCAAGGCTCTCGGTCGGCGCGTAGGTCAGCCACTCGTCGATGGTCAGGCCATTGCCCTTCGACTTGGAGATCTTCTCGCCATTCTCGTCGAGGAACAGCTCGTAGACGAAGTGCTCCGGCGGCTGCCCGCCCAGCGCCTTGCAGATGGCGTCGTACACGCCCATGTTCGGGCCGTGGTCCTTGCCGAACATCTCGAAGTCAACGCTGAGCGCTGCCCAGCGAGCGCCGAAGTCCGGCTTCCATTGCAGCTTGACACTGCCGCCGAGGATCGACTGCGTGACTTCCTCGCCGTCCGGATCGTCATAGGTGATAGTCGCGTTGACCGGATCGACCTTCTTGATCGGCACGTAGAGCACCTGGCCGGTCTTCGGCGAGATCGGCAGGAACGGCGAATAGGTCGCGCGGCGCTCTTCGCCGAGCGTCGGCAGCATGATCGCCATGATGTCGTCATAGCGCTCAGCGACGCGGCGCAGGATGTCATCGAAGCGGCCGGACTTGTAGTAGTCGGTCGCGCTCGCAAACTCATAGTCGAAGCCGAACGTGTCGAGGAAGCGGCGCAGCATCGCATTGTTGTGATGCCCGAAGCTCTCGTAGTCGCCACCGAACGGGTTCGGCACCGAGGTCAGTGGCTTGTGCAGGTGCGGCTCGAGGAACGAGCGGTCCGGCACGTTGTCCGGGATCTTGCGCATGCCGTCCATGTCGTCCGAGAACGACAGGAGGCGCGTCGGCACCTTGTCTTCGGTCAGAACGCGGAAGGCATGGCGCACCATGGTCGTGCGTGCCACCTCGCCGAAGGTGCCAATGTGCGGCAGGCCAGACGGGCCATATCCGCTCTCGAACAGCACAGCTTCCGGCCAGTCGCGACCCTCATAGCGTTTGACGATCTTGCGAGCCTCCTCGAACGGCCACGCTTTGCTTTCGCGTGCCGCGGCAAGGATTTCCGGCGTCACATGAATCGAATTCGATCGCGAAGAACTCATTTCTGGCTTTCCATGAGGGTTTGGCGGCACTCTGCACGCGCGTGAACCTCTAAGGCTGCAGGTGCGGTGCGTCAATCTTTGCGCCGCTTTTTCGTTGCGGCGAACGGGCCGGCTTCCTACCTTGCGGTGCGTCACGCCTACCCTTCAGGACAGGAGCAGTTCATGGCTAAGCCGACCCCGCAGGAAGCGCTGGTCTACATCATGGTCATCGTGTCGGCATCCGACCGAGTAATGCGCGACGAGGAGCTTTCGCGTATCGGCGCGATCATTCGCACGCTGCCGGCCTTCGCGGGCTTCCCGCAGGCGAAGACGCTCGAGGTGGCGCAGGACTGCCAGAAGCTGCTGAGCAAACCGTCGGGCTTCGAGAGCGTGCTAGCAATGGTCAAGGACGTCCTGTCGCCGGAGATGCGTGAGACCGCCTATGCGCTGGCGGTCGATGTCGCCGCAGCCGACCATGCCTTCGAGCTGGAGGAGGTCCGCATCCTCGACATCCTGCGTCAGCATCTTGAGGTCGATCATGCGGCGGTCGAGGCGATCGACAAGGCGGCGAGCATCCGCCACCGCACCTTCGCTCAGTAGAAGCTGACCGGGAAATATTTGAGATAGAGCTCGGCGAAGGTGCCCTTCGCGGCGATCTCGCGCAGGGCGTGATCGAACGCCTGCACCAGCAGTTCGTTCTCCGGCCGGACGGCAATCGCGAGCCCTGCCCCCAGGAACTCCGGCGCGAGATAGGSCCCGCSGGCGAAGCGGCAGCAGCCGCCGGCACCGGATCCCGCAAGCCAGAACGACAGGCGCATGCCATCTCCGAAGACGCCGTCGATCGTTCCCTTGCGCAGAGCTTCCATCATCCATTCCGGGCGGGCAAAGGTCACCGGCCGTGCGGCAGGAAAATAGCTGCGCAGCATCGCCTCATGCGCAGACGAAGCCAGCACGCCGATGCGCTTGTTGGCGACGCCTCGATAAAGCGGCTCGGCAAGCGGCTTGCCTTCCGGCACCACGAAGCGCGCGGGAAAACGCAGGTGCGGGCGGGTGAAGATGTAGCGCTGGCGCGTTTCAGCATTGATCGGCGTACCCGCAATCAGCGCCTCGCCCTCGCCCTTCTCGAGCGCCGTGTCCAGCTCTTCCCACGGCAATGCCTGGATCTGGCAGCGCGGCAGGATGTCGAGTTCGCGGCAGATGGCGCGGGCGAGCTCGACATGGAAGCCGGTCAGACGGTTCTGGCCATCGAGATAGCTGAAGGGCGGAAAGTCCAACGTCATGAGAAAGCGAACTCGCGCGACGCTGCTGAGGTCAGGGCGCGGCAGCCGCTCCTTCTCGTCCCAATAGTTCGGGATTGTCGGCCCCACCGCCCCCGCCGGCACACCGGCTGCGACCGCCAGCAGGCAGGCGAGCAGGATGCGCAGGACGGACCGGAAGGACTGACGGAACATGGGCAACGGTTCTCGAAACGGGCCTATATCTGCGCCTCCCCTTGAAGCAGTGTCAACCGGCGCCTCGGCACGCACAAACCAAGCAACGCTACCGCATTTCAGAGACGTTGCTGCACCAATACCAAAAATATTTGAAAATTCTAAAATACCGTGCCACGATCCCCAACAACGGGGGCGTACATGAGCAGAACATCAATCTGCCAACTCACAGGTCATGTGAAGCCGCATCCGGTCGCCGCGATGGCGACGCGCGCGAGAAGTGCGTCCTGCTGGCAGGAGGTGGCCTCATGACACGCCTCGCCACCTCCCCGGCCACGACACCACACACCCTTCTCAAGCCTCCTGCCCCGCGTCCGCTCCGGCGCACGTTTCACCCAGCGGAAGACCGGTTCGAGATCCTGCTGCCGTCGGTCCGGCAGATCCGTGAAATGCGCGTGGACGCCAAGCTGCGCGAATGGCGACCGGTACTGGCACGGATCGGGCTCGGCGCCGAGGATGCCCGCGCCATCGCCCGGCGTGCGGTTGCCAACGACACCGGCTTTGCCCGCGAGCTGCTCGCCTCCGGCAAGGTGGTGGAGGATCGCTTCTTCCGCGCCATTGCCGTGGAAGTCGGCCTCGGCTTCATCGCAAGGATCTCGCCCAAACAGATCGTCATGGACGCCGACGCGCGGCTCGATGCGCTACGGCGCAGCTTTGGTGCCCGCGTGATGATGGTGAGCGATGCGTCGGGCAATATCATTCACGTTATGGCGCGGACCGATATCGAACTCGGCACGCTGCGCAAATGGGTGAACGAGCATCCGGACCTTTCCAACCGCCTGCGCCTTGCGCCGCCTTCCGTCGTCCGTAAGGCGCTGGTCGAGCGGACCAGCCGGCGGTTGCTGTTCGACGCGGAGAACGCGCATGCGCTGCACTCGCCGCATCTGACTGCCCGCACCGTCATTACCGGCAGGCAAGGCCTCGTCATCGGCGTACTGCTGGCACTTCTCGGAACCTGCCTTGCGCTCGCTCCCGCCGTCACGATCCTGGCAATCCACGTACTCGCCGCGCTCACCTTCTTCAGCTGCATCATGCTGCGGCTGCTGGCGCTGCGCGATGCGCGGCCGATCCAGCGCCGGCACATGCAGCCGGGCGAACCGGATGAGCTGCCTGTCTATTCCGTCATCGTCGCGCTCTACCGCGAGCGGGAGATCGTGCCGCAGCTGCTGGTCGCACTCGGCAAGCTGCAGTGGCCGCGCAGCAAGCTCGAGATCAAAATCGTCTGCGAGGCGGACGACGGTGAGACACTTGCGGCGCTGCGCGCGCACCGCCTGCATCCGTGCATCGAGATCATCGAGGTCCCGCCGGGCCTGCCGCGCACCAAGCCGAAGGCGCTTGCCTATGCGCTGCCGCTCTGCAGCGGCGAGTTCGTCACGCTCTATGACGCCGAGGATCGGCCCGACCCCTACCAGTTGGCCGCCGCCTATGCGCGTTTCCGTCGCGACGGGCAAAGGCTTGCCTGCCTGCAGGCGCCGCTCGTCATCGGCAACACGAAGGCGAGCATCCTCGCAACCATGTTCGCGTTCGAATATGCGGGGCTGTTCCGGGGACTGCTGCCATTCCTGGCTCGAAGCGGGCTGCCGCTGCCGCTCGGCGGCACGTCCAACCATTTCCGCCGTTCGGTGCTCATCGAAGTCGGCGGCTGGGACGCGTTCAACGTCACCGAAGATGCGGACCTCGGCCTGCGCCTTGCCCGCTACGGCTATGAGATCGGCATCATCCGCAACCCGACGCTCGAGGATGCGCCGGAGCAGCTCCGCGAATGGCTGCCGCAGCGCATCCGCTGGTTCAAAGGGTGGATGCAGACCTGGCTCGTCCACATGCGCCATCCGGTCTTGCTCTGGCGCGAGCTTGGCTTCGCCGGTTTTCTCGCCGTGCAGATCGTTGTCTTCGGCATGATCCTGTCGGCGCTTGTACACCCGGTCTTCCTCGCCTCTGTACTCTACGTCAGCGCGTCGGTCATTGCTTCCGGCTCGATCGACACGTTCGAGGCACAGATCGTGCTGCTGGCGCTCGCGGCGCTGGTGTGCGGCTATGGCGCCTTCATCATGCTCGGCTGGCGCAGCCTCGCAGCGAGCGAACGGCCGCCGCTCTGGAAGACGATCTGCCTGACGCCGGTGCACTGGGTGCTGCTGTCGGTCGCGGGTTGGGTCGCGATCTGGGAGCTCTGGTGGCGCCCGCACCACTGGCACAAGACACCGCACCGGCGCTCAGTCAGCTACCCCGCCACGCAAGCACCGGAGAGGCGTGCTTCCCGTGCTGCCGCCATCATCCCGCCGCCCCGTGTCGCTGCCCTGCCGGCCGAATGAGCCAGCGTCCTGCGATTGTCGCACAACTGTGATACTGCTGTGCGATGAGCCGTTCCTGATGGGGAGCCGGCAACAGGCATGCAGGGAATGCGGGACATGAAGGTGCAACCTGGCGAGCGGCCAGACGAGGTGGACCTCCTGCCGGCGCGCGAACTTGCGGATGTGCTGCCCGATCCTGTTGTCCTGATCGACGCGCACGGTGCGACGCGCTACGCCAATCCGGCCGCCATCGCCTCGTTCGGAGCGCTGCGCACCGGCACGTTGCTGCAGCACCGCTTCCGTTCGCCAGAGGTGCAGAAGCTGCTGATGAGGGCGCTGAGCGACGGCTCCGAGGGGCAGATCGAATATGCCGAGCGCGTACCGGTCGAGCGCGCCTTCCTCATCTCGATCAAGCCGCTCGGCACGGCAGCGGGACTGTTCCTCGTCCACTTCAAGGACCAGAGCGAGACCCGCCGCATCGACCGCATGCGCGCCGACTTCATCGCCAACGCCAGCCACGAGCTGCGCACGCCGCTCGCCTCGATCGCCGGCTTCATCGAAACGCTGCGCGGTCCCGCCAGGGAAGACGCCAGGGCGCGCGAAAACTTCCTGCAAATCATGCAGGCGCAGACCTCGCGCATGGCGCGGCTGATCGACGATCTTCTCTCGCTCTCGCGCATCGAGATGAAGCCGCACATGCGACCGCAGCAGAAGGTGGAGCTTGGCCCGCTGATCTCGGGCGTGCTGGAGACCATGTCGCATCTGATGAGGGACTACGATGTCGAGGTCTCCTTTACGCCGCCCGCCGAGCCCCTTTCCGTTCCCGGCGACCGTGACGAGCTGATCCAGGTCTTCTCCAACCTCCTCGAAAACGCCTGCAAGTACGGACAGGAAGGCAAGCGCGTCGAGATCTCGATTAGCGAAGGGTACGGCAGCGGCCCGGAAGCCATAGTCTGCTTCCGCGACTATGGGCCGGGCATCGCCGAGGAGCACATCCCGCGTCTCACCGAGCGGTTCTACCGCGTCGACGTCGAGAAAAGCCGCGTGCGCAACGGCACCGGGCTTGGCCTTGCGATCGTCAAGCATATACTCACCCGCCACGAGGGGCGGCTGACCATCCATTCAACGGTGGGCGAAGGCTCGACCTTCTGCGTCCACCTGCCGCGCGGCTAGCCCCGTTCTTTTTCCTGTCATCCGGCTGCTCTAGCCTGATGCAAACCGCCTGAAGCAGTCTGGCTTGACCATGCAGTCATCTCACATCGTCCGCGCCTATGACCAGGAACTCGCCGAACTCGGCAACCGCATCGCCGCGATGGGAGGCCTTGCCGAGCGCATGGTCGACGAGGCGATGTCAGCCTTGGTTAATGCCGACGGCGACCTTGCGCGAAAGGTGATCGCCGACGACGCGGCGCTCGACGAAGGTCAGCGCTGGATTGACGAGCAGGCGGTCCAGATCATCGCCCGGCGCCAGCCGGTGGCGGATGACCTCCGCGAAATCCTCGGCACCATCAAGATTGCCGCCGACCTTGAGCGTGTCGGCGATCTCGGCAAGAACATCGCCAAGCGCGTCGTGGCGGTAGCGGAGATGCGCCAGCCGGKGCAGCTCTTCCGCGGGCTGGAGGCCCTGACGACGCTCGCGCTGACCCAGCTCAAGGAAGTGCTCGACGTCTATGCCTCGCGCGAGGTCAGCACGATCGGCTTCGTGCGCAACCGCGACGAGGAGATCGACGCGATGTACACGTCGCTGTTCCGCGAGCTTCTGACCTACATGATGGAAGACCCGCGCAACATCTCGCCGTGCACGCACCTGCTGTTCTGCGCCAAAAACATCGAGCGCATCGGCGACCACGCCACCAACATCGCCGAGACCGTCTATCACGTCGTTACGGGCGAGCAGCTGCCGCTCGATCGCGTCAAAGTAGACAAGAGCCACCAGATAGTCGTTCGCGCCCGCACGTCCGACTAAACGGCTGACGCAAAGTCATCCTTTTTGCTTGCCAAACAAAATAAGGGAGCCTTGCGGCTCCCCAGTCTTTCTGGACTTCAAACTTTTCGATCAGCGCACGCGGCGACGATCCGAAGCCGGCTGGTACGCCACCTTGGCGTGGKAGCCGCAGTACGGGCTGCTCTCGCCGGACTGGTTGCCGCAGAAGCTGAAGTCTTCCGACAGCGGGTCGCCATTCGGCCACTTGCAGGTCCGCTCCGTGAGTTCGATCAGCTTCAGGTTGCGGGAGATCGGCACGACGACGTCTTCGACCGGGCGCAGCACCTGGCGCGCCACCGGCTCGGCGTCGAACTGGGCGGCAAGCGCGGTTGCACCGACGGTTGCGGTGATGGTGCGTGCCGGACGCGTCTGAACCTTCACGGGAGCCGCGGCAGGGGCCACCTTCTTGGCGCGCGGCTGGGCCGGCGTCGTGCGCCCCCTGCCCGACAGCTTCAGGCGGTGTACCTTGCCGATGACTGCATTCCGGCTGACGCCCCCCAGCTGCGTAGCGATCTGGCTGGCGCTCAGACCTTCCGACCAGAGTTTCCTCAGCAGTTCAACGCGTTCGTCGGTCCAGTTCATGAGGAGAGGCTCCTGCTTCCATTTTGCGGACGGAATCGGAATCCACTCCCGTCCGGCCAAAGCCGGCGCGACACCAAATGTATCGGGGTAGTTAGATCCGCCGCACGAAATCTAGTTCTTGTGGCTCTCAAGCTACCTTATGGGCTGACTCCGTGACAAGAGTCCCCGTCGGCACCCGAATCAGTTTTTCGGGTTTTCCCCAACTTGGCGCCATCAAGAGCAAAGGCGCTAACGCAGCGGAAAGATGGTGCGACGTTTTATTTGACACACCTGGCTCAAAGGTCGATATAAGCTGCCCTTTGCCGCCCTTGGGCGGCTTTTTTTTAATGTCGGTGACCGGAACGACCGGAGTAGCTAGCAATGAGCGGATCAGCAGCGCTTTTCGAAACCTTCGCACGTGCCCCACTGGCATTCGAACGAGGTGAAGGCAGCTGGCTGATAGCCGAGAGCGGCGAGCGATACCTCGACTTCGCGGGCGGCATCGCGGTCAATTCGCTGGGCCACTCGCACCCGCATCTCGTCAAGGCGCTGACCGAGCAGGCCAGCAAGGTCTGGCACGTCTCCAACCTCTACGAAATTCCCGGCCAGGCCCGCCTCGGCGAGCGCCTTGCCGCTGCGACCTTCGCCGACAAGGTGTTCTTCACCAATTCCGGCGCCGAGGCGCTCGAGTGCGCGATCAAGACCGCGCGCCGCTACCAGTACGTGAATGGCGCTCCTGAGCGCTTCCGCATCATCACCTTCGAAGGCGCGTTCCACGGCCGCACCCTGGCGACCATCGCCGCCGGCGGCCAGAAGAAGTACCTCGAGGGCTTCGGCCCCAAGGTCGAGGGCTTCGACCAGGTACCGTTCGGCGACCTTGAGGCTGCCGAGAAGGCCATCACCGATGAGACCGCCGCGATCCTGATCGAGCCGGTCCAGGGCGAAGGCGGCATCCGCCCGATGCCGCCGCAGTTCCTCGAGAAGCTGCGCGCGCTGTGCGACAAGCACGGCCTGCTGCTCATCCTCGACGAGGTGCAGTCAGGCGTCGGCCGCACCGGCAAGCTGTTCGCCTACCAGTGGTCGTCCATCGAGCCGGACATCATGGCGATCGCCAAGGGCATCGGCGGCGGCTTCCCCGTCGGCGCCYSCCTTGCCACCAATAAGGCCGCGATGGGCATGACGGCTGGCGTGCACGGCACGACCTTCGGCGGCAACCCGCTCGCCATGGCCGTTGGCAACGCCGTGCTCGACGTCGTCCTTGAGGACGGCTTCCTGGACGCTGTGCAGCAGAAGGGCAACGCGGCGCGCCAGGCGCTCGCCTCGGTCGTCGACGAGTTCCCAACCGTGTTCGAGGAAGTGCGCGGCACAGGCCTGATGCTCGGCCTTAAGTGCAAGATGAACAACGGCGCCGTCGCCGGGGCAATGCGCGACGAGCATCTGCTGTCGGTTCCGGCTGGCGACAACGTCGTGCGCCTGCTGCCGCCGCTCACCGTCACCGAAGATGACATCCGTCAGGCAGTTGAAAGAATTCGCAAGGCGGCCGCCAAGCTCGCCGCCTCCGAGGGAGCCAAGTAATGAACAGGGACTACCGGCATTTCACCGACCTGTCGGCCGTCTCGGCCGAAGACCTGCGCCAGATCCTCGATGACGCCGCAGCACGCAAGCACCGCCTGAAGGCTGGCGAAGTCTCGAAGCCGCTCGCCGGCAAGGTGCTGGCGATGATCTTCGAAAAGCCGTCGACCCGCACGCGCGTCTCGTTCGACGTCGGCATGCGCCAGCTCGGCGGCGAAACGATCATGCTGACGGGCACCGAGATGCAGCTCGGCCGCTCGGAGACGATTGCCGATACCGCCCGCGTTCTTTCCCGCTACGTCGATGCGATCATGATCCGCACGACGGAGCACTCGCGCCTGCTGGAGCTCGCCGAGCATGCGACCGTGCCGGTCATCAACGCGCTGACCGACGACACGCATCCGTGCCAGATCATGGCTGACATCATGACCTTCGAAGAGCATCGCGGCCCCGTCCGCGACAAGCTTTTCGCCTGGACCGGCGACGGCAACAACGTGCTGCACTCGCTGATGGAGGCGTCGGCCCGCTTCGGCTTCCGCCTGAACATCGCCGTTCCGGAAGGCAGCGAGCCGTCGCAGAAATATCTCGACTGGGCGCTCGCCAATGGCGGCCGCATCCAGTTGACCCGCTCGGCCGAAGAGGCCGTCGAAGGCGCTGATTGCGTCGTCACCGACACCTGGGTGTCGATGGGCCAGGAGCACCGCGCCCGCGGCAACAACGTCTTCATGCCTTATCAGGTGAACGCCAAGCTGATGGAGCGCGCCAAGCCAGACGCGCTGTTCATGCACTGCCTGCCTGCCCATCGCGGTGAGGAGGTCACCGACGAGGTGATCGACGGCCCGCACTCGGTCGTGTTCGACGAAGCCGAGAACCGGCTGCACGCCCAGAAGGCGGTCATCGCCTGGTGCTTCCGCGCTTGATCCGGAAGGTGAGCCTTCCTATCTGAGGGGCTCACCAGGATCTTGAGCGCCTGATCGGTGTGCGACATCACCCCGATGCGCAAGGTCAATGCGTGCCGGCCCTCTTGCAAAGGGCCGCATCTCAACGCAAAACCCGACAAACGACCCCGCGCCAACCAGCGACGCAGGCATAACTGACAGGATACTCCAGTGGCTGAGACCCAAAGACATCTCGGCGAATTCGGATTCGCCGGCGACGATCATGTTGTTCCGTTCGCGGTGGAAGCGCTCGACATACGCGGGCGCGCGGTTCAGCTCGGCCCGTTGCTGGACTCGATCCTGTCGCGCCATGACTATCCCGAGCCGGTCGCCCGCCTCCTCGCCGAGGCGATGGCGCTCACCGTGCTGCTCGGCACGTCGCTGAAATTCCAGGGCAAGTTCATCGTGCAGACCCGGTCCGACGGCCCGGTCAGCATGCTGGTCGCCGACTTCACGACGCCGCATGCGCTGCGCGCCTATGCGAGCTACGACGAGGCGCAGGTTGCCGAAGCCATTGCCGCCGGCAAGACCTCAACCGAGGACCTCCTTGGCAAGGGCGTGCTTGCGCTGACCGTCGACCAGGGCGCGCACATGCAGCGCTACCAGGGCATCGTCCCCCTCGATCAGACCTCGCTCGAGGAAGCCGCGCGCATCTACTTCCGCCAGTCGGAGCAGATCCCGACCGACGTGCGCCTTGCGGTCGCGCGGCAGATGGTCCGCGGCGAAGGCGGCGGCACCCGCTGGCGCGCAGGCGGCCTGCTGACGCAGTTCCTGCCGGCAGCCCCGGAGCGCGCCCGCCTGCCCGACCTGCACGGCGGCGATGGCGACAATGGCGACAACGGCCAGACCGCCGATGACGCGTGGAACGAGACGCGGATGCTGATGTCGACCATCGAGGCCGACGAGCTGATCGATCCGACCGTCGGCGCCGAGCGCCTGCTCTTCCGTCTTTTCCACGAGCACGGCGTGCGCGTGTTCGAGGGCACGACCGTTCGCGACCAGTGCTCCTGCTCGCGCGATCGCATCCAGGGCATCCTCTCCGGCTTTACCGCCGAGGAGATCAAGGAGAGCACCGAAGACGGGAAGATCAAGGTCACCTGCGAGTTCTGCTCGGTGAGCTACGACTTCGACCCGTCCGAGTTTGCTCCGGCGGATCAATAAAAGTTACTCCTGCCGCATACAATTTACGTATGCGGCAGATCATTCGGTCTGGTCATCGTCCCAACCGGATGGTTAATATTCGAGTAAGCCTTCGTGAACCGGATGGGGCCATGTTTGGCATGGGCAACCGGGCGGTGCGGGCCAGCACGAAACCGGACAGACGATGACGCTGAAGATACTCCTCATAGTTCTTGGTGCCGCAGCCTTCGGCTGGGGCTTCTCGGAGCTGGTCGAACATTCCGATCAAATGGGAATACGCGACGCGCAGCGCGCAAGCCTGGCGTGCCAGGACTGGATGGGAGGCTCCTGCGAGCGCACCTTCCAGCGCTAGCAAGCGTCGGCAGAGAAAGAAGAGCCCGGCAGTTGATGCCGGGCTTTTTTGTCTTCGGCGTCAGGGTCGTGAGGACTGAACCTCCCGCGTCCATTACCTTCTCTCCGAATCTTCCCGAGGACGCACATCGCCGTCCCGCGCGCCAGATCCGCCAGGCCGTACCGTCAGGGTTCAGCAGCGCTCCCCTGCTCCGCCCGGCACCTTGCCGGGTGTCCGATCCCGCAGAAGCCCCCGCAAATCCCCGCGTGTATTGAATAGTTAACTGCTGCCGTGCAGAGTCCTGCTCCGAGCAAGGGCTAGCAGGCGATTTACGGATGGCCGAGAATTTCCCAACCCGCGCCGAGATGCGCGAAGAAATCGCCGAGGCGGTCTGCGAGATCGCGATCTGCCTCGCGCAGTCGATCCACCGTCTGGACCCGCAGGCGCACCGCCAGATGAACTTCGAAGCGGGCAAGGCCTACAACCGGCTGATCGGCGAACGCCGCGAACTGGCCGCCGACATCCTCTACCGCTTCGGCCGCTCGCTCATGGACCGCAAGCTGTTCCCCGAGCCGGAACCGGACGACCTGCAGGAAGAAGCGTAGACCCGCTCGGCAGCGCATCATCGCCAGCGCCCCGCGAGCGCAAACGTTCCGGCATGGATCGTCGGGTCAAGCCCGACGATGACGATAGGAAAGGCGGGACGGAAAAACCTCCACCGGCCGCGCATCCATCACCGCTTTTGCCGACGGGACGTGGATAGCGCCGGCACCCACGTCTCACCTTCGTCATCGTCGGGCTTGACCCGACGATCCATGCCTGAACGTTAAACGGTGCAGGGGGCATACCCACGGGCTCTTCGCGAGGATCCTCCCCCATAAATGGGGGAGGATCCGGGGCGTGCGATTTGATATGGCTTGGGAAGCCAACGATCAGAAATCCTAACCGATGCAGCCCTGCACACGGCGGTCTGGTTTGGTTTGCCCCTATCCCGGGCTAAGGTTCAGTATCAGTCTCGGACGCCGGCAGTGCACCCATTGCCGCTTCTGCCAGCAGGACGTGGATAGAACCAGCGCCCATGTCCCAGCTTCGTCATCGTCGGGCTTGACCCGACGATCCATGCCTGAACGCTAAAGGGCGCACACGGCGTACCCACGGGCTCTGCGCGAGGATCCTCCCCCATTTATGGGGGAGGTGGCGCGAAGCGCCGGAGGGGGCGTCGTGGAGAGCCGGCGGTGACGCGCATTCGCGAGCGGAACCAGCAAAATCAGGCACGAGTGCGAGGCCGTAAAGACAGCCCCGGTTCCTGCGGCGCGCCCCAGCACGCCCCTCAGTTCAGCGACCGCGCCGCATCCGGCAGGTCGAGCGAAAAGGCCGGGATGTCGACCTCAAAGCGTTCGCCGCTCTCGGTCTCCATCGTGTAGGTGCCGAGCATGATGCCGGAGGGCGTGCGCAGAGGGCAGCCGGAAGTGTACTGATAGCTGTCGCCGGGATTGAGTTCCGGCTGTTCGCCCACGACGCCCTCCCCGCGCACTTCCTCGACGCGGCCGAGGCCGTCGGTGATGCGCCAATAGCGTTCGAGCAGCTGAACGCGCATCGGCGAGTTGTTGACGATCGTCACCCGATAGCCCCAGACGAAATGGCTTTCGTCCGGGTCCGAACGGTCGGGCAGGAAGAACGGCTCGACCTCAACCTCGATGTCGCGCGTCGTGCACCGGTACATCTGCTGCCTGTCCCTAACGCTGCTGGCGCATGACGTTATCTGGGTCAGCCCAGCGCGCGGTCGATATCCGCGATCAGGTCGTCGGTATCCTCGAGACCCACGGACAGCCGCATTGTGCCACCGTAGATGCCGATTGCAACGCGGGCCTCCTCGCCGAGGTTCTTGTGCGTCGTGGTCGACGGGTGGGTGATCAGGCTCTTGGCGTCGCCGAGATTGTTGGAGATCTTGATGATCTCCAGCGCGTCGGCAAACTTGAACGCGCCGTCCTTGCCACCCTTGACGTCGAAGCAGATCAGCGTCGAGCCGCCCTTCATCTGGCGGGCAATGAGATCGGCCTGCGGGTGATCCTTGCGGCCCGGATAGATGACGCGCTCGATCTTCGGATGGCTGGCGAGGAAGTCAGCGATCTTCAGGGCGCTTTCCGACTGCTGACGCACGCGCAGCGGCAGGGTCTCCAGGCCCTTCAGCAGCGTCCAGGCGTTGAACGGCGACAGCGACGGGCCGGTGTGGCGGAAATAGTCGTGAAGGTTCTCGTCGATCCACTGCTTGTCGGAGAGCACGACGCCGCCGAGGCAGCGGCCCTGGCCGTCAATGTGCTTGGTGGCCGAGTAGACGACGACATGCGCGCCGAGTTCGAGCGGCTTCTGATGCAGCGGGGTGGCGAAGACGTTGTCGACGACGACGCGCGCGCCGATGCTGTTGGCGATCTTCGCCACGGCAGCGATGTCGATGACCTCGAGCGTCGGGTTAGTCGGGCTCTCGAAGAAGAACAGCTTGGTGTTCGGGCGAACCGCCTGCTCCCACTCGTCGATCTTCGTGCCGTCGACCAAAGTCGTTTCGATGCCGTACTTCGGCATCAGCTTCTCGACGATCCAGCGGCAGGAGCCGAACAGTGCGCGGGCGGCAACGACGTGGTCGCCAGCCTTGACGCTGCAAAGCAGCGCGGCGGCAACCGCGGCCATGCCCGACGCCATTGCGCGCGCATCCTCTGCGCCCTCAAGCGCGCACATGCGCTTTTCGAACATGTCGACGGTCGGGTTCGCGTAGCGCGAGTAGATGAAGCCAGGCTCTTCGTCCTTGAAGCGTCGCTCCGCGGCGCCGGCGGTCTCGTAGACGAAACCCTGGGTGAGGAACAGCGCTTCCGACGTCTCGCCATACGGCGTGCGGACGGTGCCGCCATGCACGAGTGTGGTTGCCGGCTTCCAGTTGCGCTTCGCTTCGTTGGTCATCTTACACCTGAATACAAAAAAACCGGCCGCGAAGTCGCATGCCGGTTCCTCCATAGCGGTCCCTTTAGCGACTTATTTAACGTGGCTGCAAGCCGACCGGCAAATCACCACGGGATAAAGGGTCCTTTATCCCTCGACAGAGCTTGCGTCAATTGCCGAGGTCGTTAAACCTCGCCGGTCAAACATGAGGTACCGCCGTGCGTATTACGGGAATCCTGCCGGATCGCGACATTGCTGCACTCTTTGACGCAGGTGCGTTGTCTTCGTCGCGCGCGCTCGATCCTGACCAGATCCAGCCCGCGAGCCTCGACCTCAGGCTCGGCACCAAGGCCTACCGCGTACGCGCCTCCTTCCTGCCCGGCCCCAACAGCAGCGTCATCGAAAAACTCGACCGGCTGAAGCTGCACGAGATCGATCTGACCGAAGCCGGCACGGTGCTGGAAACGGGCTGCGTCTACATCGTGCCGCTTGCCGAGACGCTGGCGCTACCCGACGACATTTCGGCCTCCGCCAACCCGAAGAGCTCGACCGGCCGCCTCGACATCTTCACCCGCGTCATGGCGGACCATGCGCAGGAGTTCGACAAAATCCCGGCAGGCTACCGCGGCCAGCTGTTCCTGGAAGTCAGCCCGCGCACCTTCCCGATCATCGTGCGCCCCGGCTCGCGCCTGTCGCAGATCCGCTTCCGCAAGGGGCATTCGACGCTGAACGAAAGCGAGCTNTAGCGCTGCTCATGGGGTGCTTACGGAAGTTGTCCCCCGCTTCGCTGAGGAGTGGAGCTTGCGTATGCAAAGCAGATTATTTCGCCTTCTGCCGGGTAGGGGGCAAACATTCAACACTCCCAAACCCAGAAAAGTGTGCCCGTCGAGCAGTTGCTGCGGCTGGGGCACGGGCTTGAAACAGTCGCCCCGCGGGCCTTTACCTTGCGTAAACTGTTGCAAAACCCACAGCTTTCTCGCTGCACAAGGGAAAAAATTGCGCACGGGTGCGACGAAAGCGCCGTGATATGCACGCAACATTCGTGCTAGGACGCGCCGATCCCCGCAATGAGCAGTTCAAAACTCTTGGGAAGGAGACGACCTGATGACTTTCTCGCTTAACCGCCGCCAGACCCTGATGGGCCTTACCGCTGCGTCCGCCCTGGCCGGTTTCGGCCTTCCCGCGCGCGCCAGCACCAAGGTCAATGTCGGCGTCATCCGCCTTGCCAGCCACGCGCCGAGCTTCATTGCCTACGAGCGCGGCTACTACAAGGAAGCCGGTCTTGACGTCGAACTGAAGTTCTTCGAGGCCGCTCAGCCGATGGCGGTGGCGATCGCATCGGGCGATGCCGACTATGGCGTAACCGCCATGAGCGGCGGCCTGATCAGCCTTGCCGAGAAGGAAGCAGTGAAGGTCATCGGCGGCGCGCTCGCCGAGGAGAAGGGCACGGTCGGCGCGATCATCCTCGCCTCGAACAAGGCCTTCGACGCCGGCCTGACGGAGCCGTCCAAGCTCGGCGGCCACACCTTCGGCATCACGACGGCGGGTTCCTCCTTCCACTTCATGGCCTACAAGATCGCCAAGGCCAACAACATCCCGATGTCGGAGATCTCGCTGCGCCCGCTGCAGAAGCTCGGCGCGGTCGTCGGCGCGCTGTCGACCAGCCAGATCGACGCCTGGGCGATCCAGGCCTCCGTCGCCAAGAAGATGCTCGCCGAAAACGCTGCCAAGCAGATCGGCCTCGTCTCCGACTACGCGCCGGACTACCAGGTGACGACCGTGTTCACCTCGACGGCCAACGCCGCCAATGAGCGCGAGAAGACGCAGGCTTTCCTGAAGGCCTATTCGCGCGCCGTGGACGACTACAACGCCGCCTTCGTCGACAAGACCGCGAGCGCGGAAGAGGTCGATGAGGTCGCGAAGATCTGCCACAAATATGTGGAGTCCGACTCCCCGTTCGAGCAGGCGAAGTACAACCTCGTCGAGGGCTCAATGCGCATCAACAAGAACCTCGCGCTGTCGCTCAACTCGGTGACCGAGCAGCTCGAGTGGTTCAAGGCGGAAGGCATGGTCAAGGCGAACATCACGCCGGAGATGCTGTTCGACACCTCCTACGTCGACGTCATCTAAAGCCTTTCTCGCATCAACCGGGAACCGGAGGCCCGTCCCGGGCCTCCGCTGGAGACCTGCATGGATTTGCGGATCGAAAACGTCAGCCACACTTACGGCAAGTTCGAAGTGTTGCACGACATCACGCTGAACATTCCCCAGAGCCAGATCGTCTGCGTGATCGGGCCGTCCGGCTGCGGAAAGTCGACGCTGCTGCGTTTCCTCGGCGGCCTCGAGCAGCCGGAGAAGGGGGCGGTGCTGCAGGTGGGCAACCCGCCGGCCGACTCGCTCAATCCGCTGACCTACGTGTTCCAGCACTTTGCGCTGCTGCCCTGGCGCACGGTCGAAGGCAACATTTCGCTTCCCCTCGAAGAGCACACGCTGTCAGCCGCCGAGCGCGAGGCGATCATTTCCGACGTTCTCGCGCGCACGCGCCTCACCGACTTCCGCAAGGCGCTGCCCAAGCAGCTTTCGGGCGGCATGAAGCAGCGCGTGGCAATCGCGCGCGCGCTTGCCGTGCGCCCCGCGGTGCTCCTCATGGACGAGCCGCTGTCGGCGCTCGACAGCCAGACGCGGGAGCTCCTTATGGACGACCTCGTCCAGCTGTGGGAGCGCCAGCCATTCACGGCCGTCTACGTCACCCACAATCTTGCCGAGGCTGTGCGCCTTGGCCACCGCATCGTCGTGCTGTCGCGCCGGCCGGGACGCATCCGGGAGATCGTCGAGATCGACACGCCGCTTTCCCAGCGCGACATCACCAATCCGGAACTTGCCGCCAAGCAGAAGGTGCTGTGGGACCTGATGCATGAGGAGGCAGCCGCCGCCGACCAGGAGCTGCAGGATGTCTGACGCTGTCGTTCGCCCCGTCGCCTTCCGCGGCCGCGGCTTCGCGCCAAGGCACATTCGCGGCATCGGCGTCATCGTTTTCGTGGTGCTGATCGCGCTCGCCGAAATCGGCACCCGGACCGGCGTCATTTCGGCGCTGACGCTGCCGCGCCCGTCGGCCGTGCTCGACACCTTCGTCCAGCTCTACACGACGGGGCTGCTCTGGAAGCACCTCATTCCCTCGCTGCAACGCCTGTTCGTCGGTGCCGCCATCGGCATTGCCGTCGGCGTTTCACTCGGCGTGATGATCGGCCTGTTCAGCTATGTGCGCGCGGGCCTTGTGCCGCTGGTCGCGGCGCTGTTTCCGATCCCGAAGATCGCGCTTTTGCCGCTGTTCGTGATCTGGTTCGGCATCGATGAAGCCTCGAAATACGCGCTGATCGCGTTTGGCACCTTCACGCCGACGGTGGTGGCGACCTATGGCGCGGTGGACAATGTCGACCGCAGCCTGATCCGCATGGGCCAGAGCTTTGGCCTGTCCTGGTGGTCGATCGTGCGCAAGATCGTCATGCCGGGTGCGTTCCCGGCGATCCTTTCGGGCCTGCGCGTGTCGATCTCGATCGCCATCATCCTGCTCGTCGCGGCCGAAATGCTGGGCGCCGAATTCGGCGTTGGCTCCTACATCCTCGAGGCTGGCTCGCTCTATGACCTTGAGCGGCTGTTTGCGGGCGTGACGATCCTGTCGATCATGGGCCTCATCACCAACTGGATCATTGGGCTGATCGAAAAGCACTTCCTCAGCTGGAGAGGGTGAGGCGAAAAGCCAGCCAGATACGCCGGAATTTTGAGAGCCGGGGTCAGCGAAAACTGGCCCCGGCTCTTGCTTTTCAGGCTCATCCTTTTGGAGGAAGGCGCACCGCTAAGTGCATACTGTTACACAGCGTTTCCCTTTCCTAAGGTCAGATTGTTGCAGCTTGCCACATTATTTGAATGGCAAGCCAGTCCAGAAATTGCCGGCTAACAATATTATGGCCTTGTTTGGCATGAATAACTGCCATGTACTTTGCATCCTAGCGAGTGTGCGGCGAAACGTACTTCAGCAATACAGGGTGTGACCTAATCCAGTGTTAAAATAGACACGAGAGAACGGCACCGTGCGCAAAGCGATTACTAGTCTACTTCTCATGATTATCTGCAGCCTGACATTGATGCGTCCGGCATTTGCTTATCTTGACCCGGGCACGGCAAGCATGTTGCTGCAGGGAATTATTGGCGGCATCGCCGCGGCAGGTGCGGTCATCTCGCTCAATTACCAGCGTTTCAAGTATGCTGTCCTTTCCATGTTTCGCAAGAAAGATGGCGAGGAAAAGAAATAGTGCTTGAGACGGGTAGAAATCTTGGATCCTTTCGAGATCCGTCGGGAAGTGTTTATACTCTTGGTTCACGTATCTTTCGCACGGTGAATGAAGTCGCGCGCGAAGCTTATGAAAAAGTGCGCGACTCCGGAGTAATAGAAGAATTTACAGCACAGGGCCGCATCGTCGGCAGCCGCGAGGTGCCGCGCAGCGAATGGCCGTTCGAATTTCCAGGCGCGGCATACCTGATCGAGCACGACCGCGTGCCGTTCATCTCATACCCCTATGAGTGGTCGTTCTCGGAGCTGAAGGCCGCGGCGCTGCATCATCTCGACCTGCAGATCGACCTCTTGAAGCGCGACGTCGTCCTCTCGGACGCGACCGCCTACAACGTCCAGTTCGTCGGTCCCGACCCGGTCTTCATCGACCTTCTGTCGCTCAGGCCCTATCGCGAGGGCGAGTTCTGGCAGGGCCACCGCCAGTTCTGCGAGCAGTTCTTGAACCCGCTCATCCTGCGCTCGGTGCTGGGCGTGCCGCACAATGCCTGGTTCCGCGGGAGCCTAGAAGGCATACCGACGCTGCATCTCGCCAACATGCTGCCGCTTCGCAAGCGCCTGTCCTGGAACATGCTGAGCCAGGTTGTGATGCCGGCCAAGCTCGAGCAGCGCGCGCTCAACGCCCCCGACGAGTCGATCGAGAAGGCAAAGTCCAACACGCGCCTGTCGCGCACCGCCTATAACGGCTTCCTCGTGCAGCTGCGCAACTGGATCGCCCGCATGGAGCCGGCAGACACCGGCAAGACCGTGTGGGGCGAATACGCCCACACCCACACCTATACCGACGAAGAAGCGCGCGCCAAGAAGGCCGCGATCCAGCAGTTCGCCGCCGCGGTGAAGCCCGCGCGGCTGATCGACCTTGGCTGCAACACCGGCGACTATTCGGTGGCGGCGCTGGAAGGCGGCGCGCAGTCGGTGATCGGCTTCGACTTCGACCAGCGCGCGGTTGACCTCGCCTATTCGCGCGCCCGCGAACAGAAGCTCAACTACCTGCCGCTGTGGCTGGACGCCGCCAATCCGAGCCCCGACCAGGGCTGGAAGCAGGGCGAGCGCTCCGGCTTTGCCAGCCGTGCGAAGGCCGATGCGCTGATCGCGCTTGCCTTCGAGCATCACCTTGCGATCGGCCGCAACGTGCCGCTCGACGACGTGGTCGACTGGCTGGTCGGAATCGCCCCCGTCGGCATCATCGAGTTCGTGCCCAAGAACGACAGCACGGTGCAGAAGATGCTGGCGCTGCGCGAGGACATTTTCCCGGACTACACCGAGGAAGTCTTCGAGGCGGCACTTTCGCGGCGGGCGGCGATCGTTGGGAAGAAGGTGATCTCGGCATCTGGCCGCACCCTGTTCCAGTATGACCGGACCGACAGGCGCTGAGGGGCTGACCATGGACGAGAAGAAGAGCAGCGTCCGGCCATTCCGGGTCGAGGCGCTGCATACGCTTGCGCTGTTTGCACTGGCAATCGCGCAGCCGGTGTTCAGTACGATCGGCGAGGCACCGGAATTTCTGGTGGCGCATAACGCAACGCCGCTGGTGATCGTCGCCTTCGCGGTGGGCCTGGCGCTCATCGCGCCGCTGGCGATCATCGCGGTTGAGTGGCTGGTGAGCAGGATCTACCGGCCGGCCGGCAAGGTCCTGCACGGTCTCGTAGTCCTTGTACTGCTTGGCATCATTGCTCAGCAGGTGCTCGACCGCTTCCTCGACCTCGACGTGAAGCTTGTCCTCGGCCTTTCTTTGGTCCTCGCGGTGCTTGCGAGCCTCCTCTACTGGCGTTCGGCGACCGTCAGCCGGATGGTCTCCATCGCCGCCATAGGCGCGCTTCTCCTGCCGCTGAACTTCCTGTTCGTCTCGCCGGCATCGAGGCTGGTGCTCAGCAAGGGCGGCGACGTCTTCGGCGAAGTAAGCCCGCCGAAAAAGACCCCACCAATCGTCTTCATCGTCTTTGACGAGTTCAACCCAACGGTTCTGCTGGATGAGAACAAGCAGATCGACGAAGTCCGCTATCCAAATTTCGCGGCGCTCGCGAAGGACTCCTGGTGGTTCACGCGGGCGACGTCGCCTTACCATCAGACGGTCGTCGCGGTTCCGGCAATACTGACGGGGAAACGACCTGACGGCACGGGGCGTTTGCCAACCTTCACCGACCACCCCCGCAATATATTCACGATGCTGGGGGGGGAAGCTATCGCATGAACGTGCACGAGTTGATGACGTCCCTGTGTCCGAGCAGTCTCTGCGACGACGAGCGAAAGGATTTCAGTCCTCGGACGTTCGTATCAGATTTGCGGGTCGTCGTCGGTTACAGCGTCCTACCGCAGGAAATTGCGTCCGCCAAATTGCCAAGCCTTGAAGGAGGCTGGAATGGATTTGGCGCGCACCAACAACCTGAAGACTTCGAGAAGGAATTAGGTCAGAAGCTCAGGTCTACTCCGCGGACGCACTTCATCAACGAGTTCATCGCGTCAAGTGGGGGAGGAACTTCTCAGCTGGATTTCATCCACGTTCTGTTGCCACACGCACCTTATGAGTTTTTCCCGAGTGGGCGGCTATACAACTCCACGCGATATCAACTTGGTGCCGAGGGGGATGTCTGGGGGGATAACCAAGATCTGATCGACTTGGACTACCAACGGTACATGCTTCAGGTTGGCCTCCTGGACCGTAAGCTTGGAGAACTTGTAGCACAACTCAAGGAGAAAGGCGTCTATGACGACGCGCTCATTGTAATTACAGCGGATCACGGTCGTTCGTTTACCCGTAACCGGCCCTTGCGAAGGATGACCGATGAAAATGCGGAGGTCTTGCACGTTCCGCTCTTTATCAAACGCCCCGGGCAGAAGGACGGTCAGGTGAGCGAGGCGCCTGCCTCGACCCTCGATATTTTGCCGACGATCGCCGCGGAGCTTGGCATCGATTATTCGTGGAACCTCGATGGGGCTTCCTTGTTTGCAGGGGAATTGAAGGGGCGGGAGCGCGTCTCCCTGAGTGTGCGCGACGAACGCTTTGATTTCTCCTGGGACGAGGTCGTCCGGCTTCCGTTGCTAGACTGGCAGGCGAGGACCTTTACCCTTAGGAAACCGCTGGATGAGGTAACGATTAATAACCGCTACTCTAAGCTGATCGGCTCCGATTTTGACCCTCATTCATGGGAAATTGCTAGCGATGCTCCGAAGGCGCGGCTGCTGCAAAATCTCCAACCGTTGACTAACGTCGACTTGAAAATTGGGTTCTTGCCAGCTGTCATAGACAGCGAGATCGTTGGGGAGGTTTCGTCTGGAAGCTGGATACTCGCCGCCCTGAACGGCAAAGTGGCAGCAGTAGCGCAAGTCTACGAAAAGGATGAGGCGACGAAGTATGTAAGCGCCTTGCTTCCGGAGAGACTGTTCCGTGAGGGATCCAATTCTCTCGAAGTCTATTTTCTTCTCGAAGGAGAGGATGGATCCCGCCGTCTAGCGCCAATCGAGATCGAAGCATCGACGTTCGAGGTGAATGCGGACCGCACGAGCATTACCTCTTCCAGAGGTAGCGTCCATCCTATCGCAAACGAAATGCGCTTCGGTATCGTCGATATAATCCGTGCGGATGGTGGCTCGCTCCGGGTAAGCGGCTGGTCAATCGACACCAACGCCAAAAGACCCGTCGAAACGGTGGTGATCTTCTCCGACGGGAAGTTCATCTGCGCGACCAGTCCGAGGATGCCGCGACCCGACGTGGCGAAAGCCTATAAGTCACCGGAAGCGAATTCCAGCGGCTTTTCGATCGTCTGTCCAATTCATGAGGCCGACGCGGAAGGGATGAAGCTGAAGATCTACGGCATCAACGGTGAGGGGCGAGCCGCCGAACTCCATCTTCCACGAGCATAGCGGCTCACTTGTCGCGTGAAACCCCATGGAGCTTTTTCCGCCGCTTTGGTGTATTCGCCGACTTCAGTTTCGACAGGAGGCTTCGACGTGAGCGTTGCATTCGTGAAGGAAGAGAGCGCCGAGGCGGCATCGGAAACAGTGCTGCCCGCGCGGCCGATTTCCGGCAGGCCCAATCTCGTCACCGAGGCTGGGCTGAAGCTGCTGCAGGACGAGCTTGCCCGCGCGCAGCAGGCCCTGGAGGAGGCAAGCCGGATCGAGGATATCAATGAGCGCCGGCGCCAGTCGGCCGTGCCCTATCGCGACGCGCAGTATTTTGCCGAACGCGTGCGCACCGCGCAGCTGATGCCCGCGCCCGCGTCAAACGACGTGGTGGCCTTCGGGCACAAGGTGACGTTCGAGCGCGACGACGGCCGCGTGCAGACCTACCGCATCGTTGGAGAGGATGAGGCCAACC
This sequence comes from Aminobacter sp. J44, assembly GCF_007829415.1. Lineage (NCBI taxonomy): Bacteria > Pseudomonadati > Pseudomonadota > Alphaproteobacteria > Hyphomicrobiales > Phyllobacteriaceae > Aminobacter > Aminobacter sp. J44. The sequence continues at coordinate 60,708 of NZ_VLJG01000011.1, forward strand.
CGGCCGCAGGCACCATCTCGCACGGCTCCCCCGTGGCGATCGCCCTGATGGGCAAAAGCGTTGGCGATGTCGTTCGCGCTGGCCAGCACGAACTCGAGATCATTGCGATCGAGTAGGGAATGGATCAGGGTTGGCGCATGAACAGGCGCCAAGCCGCGTCCGCAACGGCTCGCCCGGACTATTAAGACGCTCGAAGAGGCGCAGTTCGAGGAGTTGCGCGTCAGCCGAGGGACCGCGTCGCCGGTCGCGCGCACACCCAAGCCAGGCTAACACCGGGCTTCAGACTGCCGGATGCACTCCCTCGGGCGGGTAACGCACAGCGGAGATGCGTGAAGCAAGCGCTCCCAGCCCAAGATACGCCTGGCTGCACAATAAAATCCCAGGCGGGAGATCCGCCCAGGCCTGTGTCTGCCGGCTCGCCGGATCAGGCGGCTGACTTCTTCTTGCGGCCACGCTTCGGAGCCTCGGGCTCCGGCTCTGCTTCGTCTTCACGCTTGCCCAGACCGACCTTGCGGGCGAGATCCGAACGTTGCGCCGAATAGGCTGGGGCAACCATCGGATAGTCGGCCGGCAGGCCCCACTTCTCGCGGTACTGCTGCGGCGTCATGCCATGGTGGGACATGAGGTGGCGCTTCAGCGACTTGAACTTCTTGCCGTCTTCAAGACAAACAAGGTGGTCTCTATGGATCGAGCGCTTTGGATTTACTGCCGGACGGGCGTGTTCTTCTTCAGTTGCCGCAACGGTACTTCCCAAACGCTTGAGTGAGTCGTGAACCGACTGGATCAGTTCCCCCAGATTCTGCGCGGGGACCGGATTGTTCGAGACATAGGCGGAAACAATATTAGCGGTAAGCGTAACTTCCTCAGTTCGGCTCAAGATAACGCTGTCGTTCTCTTCCATCTCATGGCCCTCATGTTCAACATCCGTCATTGGTAGTCTCGAACGTCAAGAATTGCGTATTTCTTTGTCTGTGATTGGCAGGAACATCTGCAGCAATCAGTTGTTATTTATTGTTCATTCGCGCGATCAGCAATAGCCCGTTTTGATGTAAACATAACGGATCACTGGCGCAGGGCACTGCAAGCACGCAGGTGTGAACATAACCGATTGCGTCTGGCATAAATATGTCTATAGAGCACACCAATTGGGTGATTTGGCATTTTGGGGGCCTTAATATGAGTGAAGTAGATGAGCACGATCTGCTTAAGGGACTGTCGGAACGATTGAAGGCCGAGCAGCGGGCACTTCTGCTGGCTGCGGCAAAGAATGGTGATCTACCAGCCCAGAGTACGCTGCAGCGCGTGGCACAGCTTGAGCTGAACATCGCCGCGATCGAGAATACGCTGACGGATAAGGCCTAGGTGGTCGGATAGACACCGGCCGGAGAAAGCGGGGAGGCACCCGCAATGGGCGCCTCTGCTTAGGCATCTGAGCAGCCTGCATTCTTCATCTTTCTAAATCTCCCTCTTCACCGCGACCCCGCCCTTCATGATCACCGTCAGCGTCTCGGCTGGCCGGTCGAGGAGGTGGAGGTCCTCAAGCGGGTTGCCGTCGACGAGCAGGAGGTCGGCATAGGCATCTGGCTCGATCACGCCGAGCTTGTGGGGATAGGGCTTGCGCTCGTTTGACAGCGCCAGCAGCTCGGCATTGGTCGAGGTCGCCATCTTCAGCGCCGCGGCGTTGCTGTAGAAATTGCCAAGATGCGTCAGCATCTGGCTCTGGCGCTCGGCGAGCCTTGCCGAAAACAGCATGTCCGAGCCCCAGGCTGTCCTGATGCCGCATTTTGCGATCCACTCGTAGAGCCGGCGCGTGCCGTCGAACACCCGCTGCGCGCGTTCGGCACCGACGCCTTCAGTGGCAGACGAATCCTCCATGCCCATGAAGGGCTGGGTGCTCAGCCACACTTCCTTTTCAGCCAGCAGCCGTGCCGTCTCCTCGTCGATGAGATGGCCGTGCTCGACGCAGGGCACCCCGGCCGCCACCGCCCGCTGCACCGTCTTCGGCATGTAGGCGTGGACGGTGAGGTAGGAGTTCCAGTCCCGCGCGACTTCGGCTGCGGCGCGCAGTTCCTCCTCGCTGTAGGTCAGCATGTCGAGCGGGCTGCGCGGCGACGACACGCCGCCGCCCGCCGTGATCTTCACCTGCGAGGCGCCCTGCAGGAACTGCTCGCGAATGCGCATCTTCAGGTCGCCGACGGAGTCGGCGATCGCGCCCGCGCCGAACAGTTCGCCCGAGCTCAGCCGGTGGCCATCGCGCGGGATTTCGGTCGGCAGGCGCAGGTCGCCATGGCCGCCGTCAATTGCCTGTTTGAAGGAAAAGGTCGGCCCGCCGAGGTCGCGCACGGTGGTAAAGCCGCGCAGCAGGGTGCGGTTGGCCTCGGCGGTGGCGGCGGCGAAGATGATGCCGGGATCGGCCGTCAGCAGCACCTGCAGCGGCAGCGCCGCGAAGATGGCGTGCCAGTGCGCGTCGATCAGGCCCGGCATCAGCACGCGTCCGCCCCCGTCGATCACATTGGCACCTTCGGGCGGCGGGTTGTTCGAGGTGTCGACCGCGGCGATGCGGTCGCCCTCGACCAGCACGCTCGCGCCGTCGGTAAGGTTTTCGGTCTTGCCGTCGAACAGCCGGACATTGGTGAAAAGAATTTTTGGCGGCTGGCTTTGCGCGAAGCCGGGCGCCGGCAGCGTCGTCGCCACCGCCGCCGCGCCGAGCCCGGCCAGAAACCCGCGCCGCGACTGCCGTTCGAGCCGCGCGGTGGCAATGGAGAGCGCGGGGCTGGAGCAGCCACAGCCGGAGCCATGGACGAGATGCTGGTAGGTCTGGCCGAGCCGGATCATCGCCGTTTCCGATCATCGCTGCCCGCGCCTGACGCAAAGTAACATCGATGGGGCTGAGAAGCTACAGAGTGCGCGGTCGCGTTGGAAAGGGCGCTGGGCTGCGCCGGATGAGGAACGCTCAGGCATAAAAAAGAGGCGGAGCGTTGCCGCTCCGCCTCTGGTGGCCGGATGCGCAGGGCCGCGCGCATCCAAGCCGTCTCCGGACTGTGAATAAAGCCCGAAGTGGCCGTTAGTAGGACTGAACCTTCGAGCAGAGCTGCTCCATGCTGGCCATGTCCGGCGCCGCGGTTGCGGAGGTATCGCCAGCCGTGCTGCCGCCAGCCGAGCCGGTGGCGCCGGTGGTGCTGGAGGTCGCGGTGCTGTCGGTGCCAGCCGCTCCCGAGCCCGCTGCCATGTCGGAGCTGGAGCCGGTTGCGCCGCCGCTGGTGTTGCTCGAGGTGTCGGCGCTTGCCGCCGTGTCAGTCGAACCGGACGTTGCGCCGCCGGTCGTGCTCGACCCCGAGCCCGAAGCTGCCATGTCGGACGAGCCGCTGGTCGCGCTGCCCGTCGAGCTGCCAGAGCCGGAGCCCGAAGCGGCCATGTCGGAGCTGGAGCCGGTCGCACCGCCGCTGGTGTTGCTGGAGGTGTCTGAGCCCGCTGCCATGTCCGACGAGCCCGTGGCGCCGCCGGTTGCGCTGCCGGCGCTTGCAAACTGCTGGCAGTCGGCGCGCAGGGCGGCCTGCTTCTCGGAGTCCATCGCGTCGAAGGCGGCGCGGAGCTCCTCGTCGCTGCGCAGCGAGCCGTCATTGAAGAAGGCGTCCTGAGCGGACTGATCCCACTGGAAGCCCGCGGCTTCCGAGCTGCTGCCAGCCGCGCCCGTCGTCGTCCCGGTCGTGCCGGACGCGGTCTGCGCAACGGCGAGGCCGCCGGAGACCAGGACGATGGCGGTTGCAGTCATGAGCTTGCTGATCATGGTCGTTTCCTTCCTGTTGTGAATTGTTGTTGGTCTTCGAATTGCGTGGACCCTCCGAACATGGTCCCCGGTCGAATGTTCCAGCGCCGGGCGATCACAGGTGATGGCGGCGCGAAATTTGCGGGGAAACGCGCAAACTCATTCCGGCGGGAACGTGCTATGGCGGGAAGGTCACCGAGTCGACTAAGGAGAAGCATGATGCGCGTGACGGAAATCCTTGCCGGCAAGGTCGAGCCGCTTGGCGAGCGCCAGGCGCCGAGCGCGATTGCCAAGGTGCCGGTGACGGGAAAGGTCCGCGTCGGCCCTGAGGGCCTCGAATGCGACGCGCAGGGCGACCGCAAGGTCCATGGCGGACCTGAGAAGGCAATCCACCACTACGCCTTCGACCATTATGCCGCCTGGCGCGCGCGGATCGGCGACAATCCGCTGCTGCAACAGCCGGGCGCCTTCGGCGAGAATTTCTCCTCGCTCGGCCTGACCGAAAAGGACGTGGCCGTCGGCGACACGTTTCGGCTTGGCAGCACCGTGCTGCAGGTGAGCCAGGGCCGCCAGCCATGCTGGAAGCTCAACTACCGCTTCGGCGTTCCTGACATGTCGATGCAGGTGCAGCAGAGCGGCATGACCGGGTGGTACTATCGCGTGCTCGAGGCCGGCGAAGTTGAGGCTGGCGACGAGCTCTTGCTCATCGACCGGGTCGAGCCGCTCTGGACCATCGAGCGGCTTTGGCGCGCACTGTTTGTCGACACGATGAACCTCGACGAGCTCGCAGCGCTCATTGCCGCACCGCATCTGCCGGAAAAGCAGCGCATCTATGCCGAACGCAGGCTCGCCACCCGAAAGGTCGAGAGCTGGAAGAAGCGGCTCACCGGGAGCGAGTAGAGTTTACGCGTCCTCGGCTGTCCTTCGCCGGTAGTGGCCGGGGGTGACACCGAAGCGGCGGCGGAAGGCGGTGACGAAATTGGTCGCCTGGCCGTAGCCGACGCTCCAGGCAAGCTGCTTGAGCGGCACGTCGAGGCCTTCGTCGAGCATGCGGCGGGCAAGGTCGAGCCGCGCGTCGCGCAGGAAATCGAACACGGTCGTGCCATAGAGCGCGCGAAAGCCGGCATTGAGCCGGCGCGGCGACAGGCCGACCGATGCCGCAAGCTCGTCGAGCGTCGGCGGATCGCGCAGCTCTTCGATCAGCCGGTCGCGCGCCCGCCGCACCCGAACCATTTCGCGCGAGGGGGGCTCTGCTTCGCCGCGGTCCGGCCCTGCCAGCAGGTCGAGGTGATGCGCGGCAAATTCCAGCGCCTTTGCCTGCCGGTAGAGCGCCTGCATCGCTCCGCCATAAGCCGGGCGCATCAGCTCGGCTGTGAGACGCCTCAGCTCCGCCGTGATCGGCAGCGACAGCGCATGGTCGCGCAGCCGCCCCTCGAGCCCGGCCCTGACGAGCGGCGGCAGTTTCATGTCGCGGCCGATCGTCTCGATCGCCTCCGCCTCAAGGCGCAGCGCAACGCAGGTCCACTCGTCGTCGGCGTGAACCTCGTAGGTGACGGACCGGTCGACCGGCGTCATCGAATAGGCGCGGCCCCCGTCGCGCCAGTCCTGGGTTTCGGCAGCCTCCAGCCGCCACGAGCCACGCCCGCCGACGAGGCAGCCGAGGATGATACGCCCGCCGGCAAAGGGCGGCGTCTTCGCGAGCGAAAACGAGCCCCTTCCGCTTGCACGCACGCGGTAGACGAAAATGCCCGGCATCACCGGGATCTCTTCCATGAAGGCCGAGAGCGAGCGGTTGCGGAAGTCGGCGCGGCGGGCGAGGTCGAAATCATGCGAGACGGCGCAGCTGCCGCTCGTGAAGTCCCATCGCTCCATGGACTGCTCCTCCCCTCGAAAGCGCGCGAACGATAGCTGCAGCGTTCCTTGCGTCAACGAAGGTGGCGGGGAAAAGGCTTATGCGCAACGGAAAAAGACTATGCGAGACGGTCGCGCGGCACATGATGTGCGATTGTATACTGCGCCACCGGCGAGCGCGCTGCTTCTTCTTCTACCTGTATTCAGGCCCTGCTTCTTCTTTTCTGATCACATTTATCCGCGCGGCGGAACTTCGCAGGCTCCCATGCATTGCGCGACATGGGGCAGAGGGGCAGTCCACACGCGCACAGGGAGAAAACCGTGGCCGGAGAGACTGATCACGCGACTGCGGCCGCGAGGTCGGAGATCGTCGACTTGATACCGGCCCTGCGAGCATTTGCCCGTACCTTCTACAAGGACCCGTCAGCCGCCGACGATCTAGTCCAGGAAACGCTGATGCGGGCGCTGGCCAGCATCCACCAGTTCCGTCCCGGCACGGCGATGAAGTCGTGGCTGTTCACGATCATGCGCAATGCCTTCTACACCAGAATCAAGATCGAAAGCCGCGAGGCGCCGGGCGCGGCCGACTGCGCCTCCTCCCGTCCCGCCACCAACGCGACCCAGGAATGGTCCGCTCGCGGGCGCGAGATCGCCGAAGCGATCGACCGGCTGCCCGAGCAGCAGCGCGAGGTGATCATGCTGATTGGCGTGCTGGGCGTCTCCTACGAGGAGGCCGCCGACATCTGCCAGTGCGCGATCGGCACCATCAAAAGCCGGCTCAACCGCGCCCGGCTTCGCTTGCTGGAGGAACTCGGCGAGACGACGCCCGGCGCTTCATGGGAGCAGGACCAGGCGCACCCGATCGAGTCTTTACCGGGCAGCCGCCTCGGCTGACTGGCCGGTTACGTTCCGTTGCGGCACCATCCGGCGCCGAGGTCTCCGCAGGCATACTAACAGTTGCTAATGAAACCGGCGCGGCAAGCCGAGGGTTGTTTTCAAGCAAAAATTGCCGTTGCGTAACATCGCAAGGGCCACTTTTTTACGGCCGCTCACTCGTTAAGCGTGCGTCGCAGCATCGATTTAAGTAATTGATTCTATGCCGCAATATTTTGTGATTTCGCAAGTGCGAACGAATGTGTGTATCGCACGGTCGCTTGCATCACGGAAATGTCCTATCGCGTCCCGGAAATAGAAAAGACGCCCAGCCATCACTGCGTAACCTTGCCTGTCTGAGGGGCGGGTTTTGAGGAGCGCACAGGCCGCACAGCGACCGTGTTTTGGCGTTTCCGCCGCCGTCAGGAGCAGGGGGTAGGTCAGACATTGGAGCGGCTGTTAAACCGCGAGTTCTCGATCACCGAAACGCACAGTTTCGAGAAGGAAGAGAATTTCGCCATTCGCAAGACCAGCGCTGGACTCGGCTGGCGCCTGGCATTCATGTCGGTGCAGGAAGAAGGACCCTACAAGGCTTCCTTTCCGCCCAGCCCGGACATTCTCATTTGCATTGTCAACTGTGGCTATTTGCGGGGCCGAATTAGCGTCAACGGGTGCAAGCATTCGCTGGATGGCGGCCCGGGCAGCGTGATTATCATACCGGACAAGCAGGCGTTTGACGTGTCCGTGGAGTCAATCATCGGCACGACGCATTTCTACATCCGCCGCCGTCTGCTCGACGAGGTTGCGCAGTCGATCTTTGGCGATGACCTGCCCGCGCCGCCCATCCGTTTCACGGCCACGACCTTCGACCCCGTTCTCGAGCAGCTGTGCAACGCCGTACGCAAGACGCTCGACGATCCGGACGTGTCCACTTCCTATGTGAACTTTCTCGTCAAGGCGGTGGCGGCCTACCTCGTCAAGAACCACGCCGGCGAGCGGCCCGAGGCCCCCCATGCGGGCAAACTCACCGCCAGGCAGTTGCGCCACATCCGCGAGTTCATCGACGCGCGACTGGGCGAGCGCCTGACATTGGCGCAGGTCGCCGACGAATTCGGCCTCAGCGCCGACCATTTCGGCCGCGTTTTCAAGCAGTGCGCGGGGGTGACGCTTTACCAGTTCATCATCCGCTGCCGGGTCGATCGCGCCCGTCATCTCCTCGAGGAAACCGGCATGCCGATCATCGAGATCGCGCAGGAATGCGGCTTTGCCGACCAGGTGCACCTCACCCGCGCGTTTCGCCGGATAGTTGGGACGACGCCCGCCGCTTATCGCAAAGCGTGCAGCCGCTCTTAACTTTCGATCAACTGTGATGTTCACATTAGAGTGCGCTCACGGAAATGATCAAAACTGCGCGCCAATCAACAAGACTGCGCCAGCTGCTTCGTGACAGAAAACTCGGACAAGGTGTGTTTGGGTAAATCTCTTCACGGGACGATCTTCGGGGCGCAACTTACGGAATAATGCAGGCGATATACCAACTGTATACATGACAGGCACGGGTTTGGACTGGGGTGGGATCGTCCGGACTCTCCAATGTAGACAGCAAGACGGATTCGCGCGGCTTCTGGGGCAGTTGCCGCGGTTGCGTTTTGCGCATCCTCGCCCACCCGTAGGTGTCCTCCGCAACGGACCGTAAGTCTGTAACGGAGCAAGGCACATGCCAGCGACAATCACGACCAAGCAGAGCGGCCAGGTCTCTCAGGCCCCGCTGGATCATATCGAACTTTCCGAAGCCAGCGTCGTCACGCTGCGCCTGTCGCCACGCAACGTTGCAGCCATTACGCGCGATGGCCACGACCTCGTCGTCGAGACGAAGGACGGCAAGAAAATCCGCATCCGCAATTTTTATCCCGAAGACGGCGTCGAGAACGAACTCGTCCTCAAGGATGACGATGGTCGCCTCTGGCTCTACGAGGGCGATGGCACCGAATTCGACTTCGCCGAAATAACCGACGTCGACCAGCTTGCGGGCGATGACGGTCTTGCCGGCGCCCTGCTCGCGCTCGCGGGCCTGGGCGGACTCGCCACCATCGGCGCCGGGGGCAGCCACGCCGGCACACCTGACGATTCCGACGCCGATGCAGACAGCGACGCAGATGCTGACGCAGATGCCGATGCGGACGCCGATGCGGACGCCGATGCCGATGCCGACGCGGATGCCGACGCGGATGCGGACGCCGACGCTGACGCCGATGCGGATGCTGATGCAGACGCTGATGCTGATGCAGACGCAGATGCTGATGCGGACGCCGATGCCGACGCCGATGCGGATGCTGACGCTGATGCCGACGCTGATGCAGACGCCGATGCGGATGCAGATGCCGACGCGGACGCAGACGCCGATGCCGACGCCGATGCAGACGCCGACGCGGACGCAGACGCCGATGCAGACGCTGATGCTGATGCTGATGCAGATGCAGACGCCGATGCCGACGCCGACGCGGATGCCGACGCTGATGCAGACGCCGATGCGGATGCAGATGCCGACGCGGACGCAGACGCCGATGCCGACGCCGATGCAGATGCCGACGCGGATGCCGATGCCGATGTCGATGCGGACGCCGATGCCGATGCGGATGCAGATGCAGACGCGGATGCCGACGCGGATGCCGACGCTGATGCCGACGCTGATGCGGATGCCGATGCGGATGCAGACGCCGACGCCGACGCTGATGCCGATGCCGACGCTGATGCCGATGCCGATGCGGATGCGGATGCTGACGCGGACGCCGACGCCGATGCCGATGCTGACGCTGATGCCGACGCCGACGCGGATGCAGACGCCGACGCCGATGCTGACGCCGATGCAGATGCAGACGCCGACGCCGATGCTGACGCCGATGCAGATGCAGACGCAGACGCAGACGCTGATGCGGACGCCGATGCCGATGCGGATGCCGACGCTGATGCCGATGCCGATGCGGACGCCGACGCGGATGCCGACGCAGATGCCGATGCGGATGCGGATGCCGATGCTGACGCCGATGCCGACGCCGACGCAGATGCCGATGCGGATGCTGACGCGGACGCGGATGCCGATGCCGATGCCGACGCAGATGCCGATGCGGATGCCGATGCTGACGCCGATGCCGATGCCGACGCGGATGCCGATGCCGATGCAGACGCAGACGCCGATGCCGATGCCGATGCCGATGCGGACGCCGACGCAGATGCCGACGCCGATGCCGATGCGGATGCTGACACCGATGCGGACGCCGACGCCGATGCGGATGCTGACGCAGACGCCGACGCGGATGCGGACGCGGACGCTGATGCTGATGCCGATGCGGATGCCGACGCAGACGCCGATGCGGACGCCGACGCCGATGCCGATGCCGATGCGGATGCAGATGCTGACGCTGACGCTGACGCCGATGCTGACGCCGATGCTGATGCCGATACTGACGCTGACGCAGACGCAGACGCCGATGCCGATGCCGACGCCGATGCTGATGCGGATGCAGATGCTGACGCAGACGCAGATGCCGACGCGGACGCAGATGCCGATGCAGACGCCGATGCTGATGCCGATACTGACGCTGACGCAGACGCAGACGCGGACGCCGACGCCGACGCTGACGCCGATGCGGATGCAGACGCAGACGCCGATGCGGACGCGGATACCGATGCGCCGGCGGCCCCGACTGTCACCGTCGCTGGCGATCGCGTCACGCTGCTGATCGAAGGCGAAGCGGGAGCGACCGCAAACGTCTACGACACCAACAACAACCTCCTGGGTTCCGTCGTGCTGGACGAGAACGGCCAGGGTTCAGTCACAGTGGCGCCGAGCAACGGTTTCGATGCTGTCGTCACCCTCACCGACGCGGCGGACAACGAATCCCTTGAGACGCCGGTGACGCTGCCAGATTCGCTGGCGCCGGACGCGCCGGAGGTGACGGTCGGCGAGGACGGTCTCACGCTCGACATCGACGGCGAGCCAGGCGCGACCGCAAAGGTCTACGACAGCAACGGCGATCTCATCGGCACCGTGGTGCTGGACGGGGACGGCCACGGCACGGTTGTTGTGCCGGCAAGCGAGGGCGGCAACGCCTATGTGACCCAGACGGACGCGGCCGAGAATGAGTCGCTCCGGACGCCGGTCCCGCTGCCGAACACCTTCATTCCGGACGCGCTGGAGATGGTCGCGGATGCGGCGGTGCTACAGGACACGGTGACGATACAGCCCGAAGCTGATCCGTCCAGCGACAGCCAGTCGGTAACGTCGCTGCTGACGCTGGGCCTCCTCGGCGACCTGGTCGACCTCGACATTGGTTCCGGCCACCCGCTGGTCAAGTTCGATGTCGGCACGGGCAATAACGAGGTGGTGCTGCGGCCGATGGTGTCGGGCGTGGTCGATCTCGAGATCCTCAGCAAGTTCGTGATGTTCATCGAAGTGAAGGACGAGTACGGCCGCTGGGTCCGTTACGAGACCGACGAGCCGAGGATCGACGACGGCCTGCTGCGGCTCGACCTGCTCGGCTTGCTGGGCAGCGATGGCTCGGTGGTCCTCACCGACTTCCCGGCCGGCGAGTACCGCGCGGCACTCGTGCCGGATCCGACGCTGCTCGACCTGTCGCTGGTGCAGACGCGCGCCCTGTCGGTCACGGCAACTGACGTGATGGAGACCCACGAGGTCGTGGCGCTCAGCGCGGCAGAAGGCAACTTCCTTGACGCGGCAACAGCGGGCGCCAATGCGGAGCTGATCGTCTCGAAGGTGACCATCAACGGCACCGAGTATTCGGTGCCGGACGAAGGCGCCACCATCAACGGCACCTACGGCACGCTGACCATCGCCCCGGACGGCACCTACAGCTACGAGGCCAATCCGGCCGCGGGTGCCGGCGTCGACAACTTCACCGTCACGGTGAAGCAGCCGCTGACGGGTGCGGAGGTCGAAGGCACGCTGAGCATCGGCGCGCAGATCGGCACAGGTACGCCTGAGGCCGTCATCGACGCGGTGGACGTGGTCGATGGCGCCGAACTGGTCGTGAAGCCGGCCTGGTCCGATGAGCCGAAGCACGACGTGGGTTACACGCTTCTGGAACTCGTGGGTGCGCCTGTCGGTTACCTGCCGAGCTTCGAGTTCACCGTGGCGGAGGGCCAAAGTGCCTTCGTCTCGATGGAGGCGACGTTCTATACCGTCCTCGGTGTCGGCACGACAGGTCGCATCACGGTGTCGAAGTGGAACGGCACGGCGTGGGAGACGCTGAGCAACAATGTCGACGGCGGTCTTCTCGACCTGCTGGGCGCCTCGGGAACCGATGTGAAGGGCGCTGCAGAGTTCACCGAACCTGGTCGGTACCGGGTCCAGGCAGTGTCGCAGGGCGTGCTGGGCGTCAGCACGAACATCACGATCGACGGCCGGGTCATCACCTTCGATCTCGACGAGGTCGGCGGCTACGACCAGGTGGCGGCACACGGCAACGTCATCGAGGCGAGCGACGCCGATGCGACCACGCTGGTCACCGAGGTGAACGGCCAGGCGGTCACCGGCATCGGTGAAAAGACGGTCATCGTCGGCCAGTATGGCGTGCTCGAGATCGACGTGTACGGCAACTACGTCTACACGCCGACCGCTGCGGGTGCCGGCATCGGGCAGGTGGAGCACTTCACCTACACGATCCGCAACGCCGCCGGTGTCACCGACACGGCAACGCTGCACATCCGCATCGACAGCCCGGATGTTGGCGTCAGCTGGCCGAACTGGCCGGACGATCCGACCCGGCCTGCGGTGATCGGCGTCGTTGCCGATGACGATACCGCATCGGCGGCCGTCAACAGCGCCTACAAGGTGACGACGGGCGGACCTGCCGAGCACGCCGAGTCCGCCGTCATGACGAACGGGGTGCAGACCCGCACGACAACGCTGCAGTTCACGGTCGATCCGGACACGCAGGCGAACGTGCTGATCAAGGCGCTGTCGCCGGGCAACACGGTCAACAATGTCGACTGGACGATCACGGTTACGGATGCCGGCGGCAATGTCGTGGCAACGTTCGGCAAGACTGAAAGCACCGGTGGGTACTGGGCCGGCTTCACGCTGAACAAGACACTGAGCGACTTGGCTGCCGGTACGTACACCGTCACGGCGACCTACAAGGCCAACTCCAGCATCGGGGCGGTCAATGGCAGTGCGCCGGATACGGTCGAGCTCGATTACAGCTTCGTCTCGGTGACGCATCTCGACGAGTATGTCGCGGATTCGGCAACGCCGGTTTCCGGCAACGTCCTTGCCGACGACACGCTGGCTTCGGTCTTCACCAAGTTCCTGGTGCAGGACGAGAACGGCGACTTCGTCGAGGTGACGGAGGCGAAGACCGTCACCGGCGAGTTCGGCACGCTGACCATCAATCCGGATGGCAGCTACACCTACATGCCGAATGCGGATCTCGATGCCATCAACCAGGTGGACCAGTTCACCTACCGGCTCGAGCATCCGAACGGCACCACGTCGGATGCAACGCTCGCGATCACCATCGAGAATGGCACCGGCCCGTATGTGCCGCCGGAGCCGATGATGATGGCGATGTCGTTCGGCGGCGACGATGTCGTGCCGCTGGGCGAGTTCGGCGACTTCGACGGCGACGACGTGCCGATGGGCGCGCTGTCGCTCGGCGAGGACGACCTGTTCGACCTCGGCGACGGGGAGGGCGATCTCGACCTCGGGTTCGACGACGACGAGGACACGGTCCCGGTCTCCGGCTCGCAGGAAAACGGCACCGACACCGGCGACACGCAGCCGGTCGAGGATCCGTTCGTCTTCATCGAAAACCCGGACGACGACGACCTGACGACCCACCCGATCATCTGACCGGCGTGACAGAAAAAAATCCGGCCGGGGCTTCCCGGCCGGGCAAAACGAACCGGTCTGCCGCGATGCAAGGGTCACGCGGCGGACCTATCCGAAACTCAGCGAAGCGGGGGCACGCGAAGCTGAAGGACAAGAGGATGAAGATCGAAGCGTCCGGGAGCACCGGCGGCGGGGGGAGCAGCTTCGACGCGGAAGGCTGGATTGCCGCCTTCTGCTACGTTGCTCAGCACTATGGATTGTCAATGTCGGTGCAGGGGCTGCGCCTCTCCTCCGCATTCTCGACCAGCGACAGGCCGCAGACGCGGATCACTGAGCTTGCGCGCGGTGCCGGTCTGCGCGTGCGCTTCATCGACCCCGCCACGTCGCATGTGACGAGCTGGCAGCTGCCGGTCATCGTCGAGCTGCGCAACGGGCAGGTCGCCGTCGTCGTCGCGCTCAGCGACGACGAGCAGGCCGGCGTCGTCTTCTCCGATGTCGACGACCTGCAGCCCGTGCCGGCGGAAAAGATCTTCAGCCAGGCGCGCGCCATCATCGTCGCGCGGCCGCGCCGATCGATCGCCGACGCGCGCGTCGACAGCTACATCAAGCCCTATGAGGAGAACTGGCTGCGCCGGCTGATCCTTAGCGCCAGGGGCTCCTACTTCCACGTCATGATCGCCTCGCTGGTGGCGAACGTGCTGGGTCTGACCGGCATCCTGTTCTCGATGCAGGTCTACGACCGCGTCGTGCCGGCGCAGTCCTATCCGACGCTCTACGTGCTGTTCGGCGGCATGATGCTGGCGATCTTCTTCGATTTCGTCATGCGCAAGACGCGCTCGGGCGTGATCGACATCATCGGCAAGCATATCGACCTGCGCCTGTCCGACCGGATCATGGGCCACGCGCTGCGGGTGAAGAACCGCGTGCGGCCGCAGTCGACCGGCTCGTTCATCGCCCAGATCCGCGACATCGAGCAGGTGCGCGAGATGCTCACCTCGACGACGATCACGGCGCTGGCGGACCTGCCGTTCTTCTTCCTGTTCCTCGGCGTGTTCTGGTACATCGCCGGCCAGCTGGCGCTGATCCCGCTGGCCGCGCTCATTGTCATGCTGTTGCCCGGCATTCTCGCGCAGGGAAGGTTGCGCCGCTATGCACAGTCGGCGATGCGGGAAGGCTCGCTGCGCAATGCGATGCTGGTCGAGGCGATCCAGGGCATCGAGGACATCAAGACCCTGCAGGCGGAAGACCGCTTCCAGCAGCAGTGGAACCACCTCAACCAGGTCACCGGCGAGGCGCAGCTCAAGCTGTGCGCGCTGACGAGCGGGCTCAATGCCTGGACGCACTGCGTGCAGCTCGGCGTCTATGCCTGCGTCATTTTCTTCGGCGTTCCTTACGTGATCGAGGGGACGATGACGACCGGCGCGCTGGTCGCCGCTTCGATCCTGTCCTCGCGCATGATCGCGCCCATGGCGCAGGTGGCGCAGCTGACCAGCCGCATCCAGCACGCAAGGGTGGGGGCAAAGAGCCTCGACCAGATCATGCGCATGCCGATCGACCATCCGCCGAGCGAAACGCGCGTCCATTGCGACGCGATCGCCGGCGCCTATGAGCTGAAGTCCGCCGTGTTCCGCTATGGCGACGAATCCTCGCCGCCGGCGCTGTCGGTGCGCAGCCTTCGCATCCGCCCCGGCGAAAAGATCGCCGTGCTGGGCAAGAACGGCGCCGGCAAGTCGACGCTCTTGCAGGCGTTATCCGGCATGCTGGAGGCAAGCGCCGGCGAAGTTCTGCTCGAAAACCTCGCCATGCAGCACATCGACCCGGCTGATGTGCGCCGCGACGTCGGCCTGCTCACGCAGGACGCACGACTGTTCCACGGCACGCTGCGCGACAACATCCTGATGGGCGCCCCGCGCGCGACGCAGGAGCAGATGCTTGAGGCGCTGGCGATGGTCGGCGCCCACGAGTTCATCCGCAAGCTGCCGAAGGGCCTCGACCACATGATCCTCGAGGGCGGGCTCGGCCTGTCGGGCGGGCAGAAGCAGGCGATCCTACTGGCCCGTCTTCTGGTGCGTCAGCCGCGCGTGGTGCTGCTCGACGAGCCGACCGCGGCGATGGACGAGGCTACCGAGCGCCACTTCATCCGCGAGTTCGGCGAGTGGGCGAAGGACAGGACCGTGGTGATCGCCACCCACCGCATGCGAGCGCTGGAACTCGTCGACCGCATCATCGTCATCGAGAACGGCCTGGTCGCGCTCGACGACGAGCGCGAGCGGGCGCTGCTCGTCCTGCGCGGCATGAGCCAGCAAGGCGGCAAGAAGGGACGGCCCGACGGCGCGTCGAAGATCAACCATGAATCCGGCGTAGAGGTCTGACATGACCGTGACGAACGCAGACGCCGACTACATCTGGACCGAGATCGAGGGCGACCGCGCGCGGCTGCGCCGGTCGCGCCGCATCATCTGGTGGACCGCGCTCCTGCTGATCATGGGGCTCGGCTGGGCCTATGTCGCCGCGCTCGACGAGGTGTCGACCGGAAGCGGCCGGGTGATCCCGACCATGCGCGAGCAGGTGATCCAGTCGCTCGAGGGTGGCATCCTCGCCGAACTCAACGTTCGCGAGGACCAGATCGTCGAGGCGGGCGAGGTGCTGGCGCGGCTCGACCCCGTCAAGACCGAGTCCAATGTCGAGGAAAGCGCAGCCAAGTACCGCGCCGCGCTCGCAAGCTCCGCCCGCCTCTTTGCCGAGGTCAGCGGCACCGACGTCGTCTTCCCGCGCGAGCTTGACGACTACCCCGAACTCAAGGCCTCCGAAATGAAGCTCTACGAGGCGCGCAAACGCGGCCTCGAGCAGACGCTGACCTGGATCGACGAGTCGACACAGCTGGTAAAGCGCGAGCTGGAGATCAACGAGACGCTGACCAAGATGGGTGCGGCCAGCACCGTCGAGGTGATCCGCCTCAAGCGCCAGCTGGCGGAGCTGGAACTGAAGGCGGTCGAGACGCAGTCGCAATATGTCGTTGCCGCGCGCGAGGAACTCGCCAAGGCCAATGCCGAGGTGCAGGCGCTCGCCTCCGTGGTGCGCGGGCGGGCCGACGCGCTCACGCGCCTCACCATCCGCTCGCCGGTGCGGGGCGTCGTCAAGAACATCGAGGTCAACACCATCAACGGCGTCATCCCGCCCAACGGCAAGCTGATGGACATCGTGCCGGTCGACGACCAGCTGATGGTCGAGGCGCGGATTTCGCCGCGCGACATCGCCTTCATCCATCCGGGCCAGCGGGCCAGCGTGAAGATCACCGCCTACGACTATGCCATCTACGGCGCGCTCGAAGGCTCGGTCACCTCGATCTCGCCCGACACGATCCAGGACGAGACCGACCCGAAGGTGTTCTACTACCGCGTCTTCATCGAAACCGCTGCCGACGCGCTGGTGAACAAGGCCGGCAAGCGCTTCCCGATCACGCCGGGCATGGTGGCGACCGTCGACATCCACACGGGCTCCAAGACGGTGCTCGAATATCTCACGAAGCCGTTCAACAAGGCGCGCGAAGCGCTGCGCGAACGCTAAGAAGGCCTGAACGGAAGCCGCGATGCTGATGCCTGACCGGGAATTTGACAGCCGTCTCGCGCGGCTTCGCGGGGCGGGGCAGGCGGCGATGAAGCCGCTTGCCGCCCCGCATCCGCGCTTTGCGCAGTTCCTTTCGGTCAGCGACGGCGACCGCCGTGCAAAGATCGTCGGCGGCACCGGCGACGATTTCGACGCCGCGTGGGCGATGGCTGCCGGCCGCCTCGCCGAAGTCATGGCGGCGCAGAACATCACCGGCAGGTGGCTGCGGCTCGACTGGGTCGAGGATGTTCAGCCCATGCGCTGGAAGGAGTTTCGCGCGCTGCTTGCCGGCATCAAGCGCAACTATTTCCGCCATGGCCTCGCGCTCGACCGCGATCTCAGCGTCGCTTTCCTCGAACAGGAACTAAACGCCAATGCCATGCTCTATGGCGGCAACGCGGTCTTTTCGGCAGTCGTCAACGAGAAGAACTTTTCGCTCTACGCGCGGACGAAATTCCCCGAGTTGCCAGCTGTCAACTTTGCCGACGACGGCGAGGTGTTCGTCCTTTCGACCGCCGGCGCGTTCTCGGCCGAGACGGGGGAAAGCTTCGCGCTCAACCCCTCCGGCCCCGACGCCAGCCGCCGGCGGATCGACAGACTGACCGAAGACGACGTTCTCTTCCTGATCCGCAACTCGTCGGACTATCTTGCCGGCGAGGTGCAGGAAGATGGCCGCTTCGTCTACGGCTACCATCCCTGCTTCGACCGGCGCATCGAGGCCTACAACGCGCTGCGTCACGCCAGCTCCACCTATGCGATGATCGAGGCGTGGGAGGTGACGCGCGACGAGCAGCTGAAGGCGGCGATCGACCGCTCGCTGGGCTATGTCAGCCGCGAGCTCGTGCGCGAGGCGAAACTCCCCGACGGCAGCGAGGCCGCGTTTCTGGTCGAAGCCAATGGCGAGGTGAAGCTCGGCGGCAATGCCGTCACTATTCTTGCCCTTGCCAAGTACAGCGCCGTAACCGGTTCGACGGATCTCCTGCCGCTCGCCGAAAAGCTCGCGGCCGGCATCCGCTTCATGCAAAACCCTGAGACCGGCGCCTTCGTCCACGTGCTCAACTTCGCGGATCTTTCGGTGAAGGATGCCTTCCGCACCATCTATTACGATGGCGAGGCGGCCTTCGGCCTGATGAGGCTCTACGAGCAGACGCGGAACCCGGCTCTCCTTGAAACCGTCGAGAAGGCGTTCGGGCATTTCATCGCCGCCGAGCACTGGCGCCACCACGACCACTGGCTGAGCTACTGCGTCAACGAGCTGACGCGCTACCGGCCGGAGGAACGCTATTTCCGCTTCGGCATCCAGAATTTCGCCGACTACCTCGACTTCGTCATCGAGCGCATCACAACTTTCCCGACGCTGCTGGAACTGATGATGGCGGCCGAGCGCATGCTTTCCCGCATTGCCGGGAACGCGGAGCTGAAGCACCTGCTCGGGCTGGTCGATATCGGCAAATTCTACCGCGCGCTCGAGACCCGCGCGCACTATCTGCTCAACGGCCATTTCTGGCCGGAGCTGGCGATGTACTACCGCAACCCCAACCGGATCGCCGGCTCCTTCTTCATCCGTCACCACGCTTTTCGGGTACGGATCGACGATGTCGAGCATTACCTGTCGGGGTTCGTTGCTTACCTCCGCTATCTGCGCGAGGGAGAAGCCTCCCGCCGCGCTGTCGAGATGGCGGCGACAGAAGCGCAGGTTGCGGCGCCGCAGGAAGCCGAAACCGGGTGGACGGCGGACAACGTCGCCGCCGCCACCGCCGGCGAATGGATCGTTCCTCCGCCGGAAAACTGGCGCGCGGCGGGGCTGTCGACCTATGCGCCGGCGATGCAGCCGGGCAATCTCGTCGTGGTTCGCCACGGTGACGAAAAGGTCGGGATGCTGCTCTCGGTCGTGAAGCGGATGGATCCGCCGCCAGCCGGCGCGATCACCACCGGGCATACCGCGGAAGACCTGCCCGGCCTGCCGCTCCTGAAGGTGCAAAACACCGCCGAAGCGGTGCTGGCGATGGGCCGCTATGCCCGGGCCCACATGACCGGCAAGGTCGTCGCCGTCACCGGCAGCTCCGGCAAGACGACGACGGTGGCGATGGCCGCGCATGCGCTCTCCGCATGGGGCCCGGTCTGCAAGAGCGCCTTCAACGCCAACCTGCCGCATGGCGTTGCCTGGAACCTCGCCTCGATGCCGTGGGACACGCCGCACGCGGTACTGGAACTCGCCATCGGCCGCATGGCCGTCAGCGCCCGCATGGCGCAGCCCGACGTCGCGATCTTCACCAACATCGCGCCGGCGCATCTCGGCGAAAAGTCGACGCTGGCCGACATTGCCCGCACCAAGAGCGCGATCTTCCTCGGCATGAAGGAGGGCGCGACCGCCGTGCTCAACCGCGACATGGCCGAGTGGGAAACGGTCTTCGCGGCAGCTAAAGCCCGCAAGCTGCGGGTGATCGCCTATGGCGCGTCGGAGGAATGCGACGTCCGGCTGCTGGCCTTCGATCCGGCGACCCGCGAGGTCCGCGCCCGCCTGTTCGACCGGGAGCTGACCTACCGCATCGGCTCCCCCCCCCCCCCCCCCCGCGGGCCCACCCCCCCCCCCCCCCCTCGTCCGCCCGCCACATGGCGGTCAACAGCCTCGCCATCCTGTCCGCCATCACCGCGCTCGGCCACGAGCTGGAACCCGCCCTTCCGCTCATCGAAAGCTTCTCAGAACTTCCCGGCCGCGGCGAGGTGTTCGAGCTGTCCCTCAACGGCCGCGCGATCCGGGTGATTGATGATGCCTACAACGCCAATCCGGGCTCCATGGCGGCTGCCCTCGAACGGCTTTCCGGCGAGCCCGGCCAGCGCCGCGTCGCGGTGCTTGGCGAAATGGCGGAACTCGGCCCCGCCGCCGAAACCTACCACACCGAGCTTGCTTCCCTGATCGCCACCTCCGCGATCGATCGGGTCCATGTCTGCGGCGATCTCTATCGCGCGTTCTGGGAAAACCTTCCCGCATCCAGACGCGGCACCTTCGCCGCTTCCCTCGATGACCTGCGCGAAACCCTCCTGCGCGACCTCGCTTCCGGCGACGTCGTCCTGTTCAAGGGCTCGCACAGCACGAAGATGCACCTGCTGGTTGGGTGGCTGAAGGAAAGGGGCGCTGCTGCCGGCTGACGGGCAGGGAGGGACGTGTGGAACCCAGGCCGGCTAGTTGGCTTCCGTCTGCGTCTCGGCGGGCGGGTTGTCGGTGCTTTCGGGCTGAAGGTTCATCACCACCGCGATCAGCACGATGATGACGACGAAGGCGAGAAGCATCCAGGATTTTCCGCTCATGTCATCTCCAGCTCAACTGCTCAGCCGGCGCCGCCGACCGGGGTGGTAACCTTGCCGCTGCCGCCGCAGTCGGGACACTCGCGCCCTTCGAGGCGGCCGGTGCCGGCGCATTTGCGGCAGACGTTTTCGGCGGAATAGGGCGTGCCGTCGGGCACGCGGTCGGAATTTTCCCTCTCGGGCGTGTCTGGGTCCGGCATGGCTGAGCTCCCTGATCGCGCCTAATCGCCACTGCCTGCCAATGTTCCCCGCCTTCATCGTCCGGAACATTGACGGTTGCGCGCGGTTCGGCGGCAGATGAACCCGAAGAGGCAGACGATGAAGAAGATGACGATCGGCGCCGCCGTGCTGGCGCTGGGACTGGCGCAGGCGCTTTCCAGCCCGGCGTGGGCGCAGGACGACACCCAGACGAATACTGCCGCCGGCAAGACCGGGCGCGTCAGCGTGAGCGGCACCGGCAGCGACACCGGCGCGCTGCCCGCCGAGTGGGATGGCGAAATCGGCGACGCGCTGTTCCTCGACACCGGGGCCGGCACGTTGCGGCCAGAACCCGAATTCCGCGAGAATTTCGCAAGGCTCTCACCCGAGCAGCAGGCCGCCGTGCGCGACCACTGCGCGAAGAGCGACACCCGGTCGGGCGAGGGGAGCGACGCGGCAGCGGCCGGTTCCAGCAGCGGCGCTTCTCCATCCGGCAATCAGGCCGCCACGGGCGGCACGGGCGGCACGGCCGGGCAGGGGGCAACTGCTTCAGACGCCGGGGCCACAGCGGCTACGGCCGGCAGCGGCGCAGCGCCTGTCGAACCCGATGTCCCGCATGGACCGCTCATCCGCCTCTGCGAGTGGGTGGCGAGCATCCGCTAGGCGCAGCGTTGATGGGGGCGGGCGGCGCCGAGCGTGGCTATCTCCATCGGTTAGGCTTAGATGTTCCGGCAGGTGTCCCGGATCAGGCTCGGGCGGTGGCAATCTGAGGGCCGTTCATGCGGCGCGAGCCGAACTGTCGTGCGCTTCGCCCAGGCCCGCCTGTGCTTTTCCTTCCGCTCCGCCTGACAGGTACTAGCGCAGGATCCTCCCCTGCGAAGCGGGGGAGGTGGCGCG
>NZ_VLJG01000011.1:82693-90621 GCF_007829415.1 Aminobacter sp. J44
CCCACCGCAACCGCACTCACCTCACTTGGTCCCTGCGGTAGGCACGGCGCCTTGGTCCCTGCGGGCCTGGCAACGTGCCCGCAGGCACGCCTTGGCCCCGGCACGATCTTGTCCTTTACCGGCGTTCCGCCTGGCAACCCACGACGTCGTGCCCCTACAGCGCCACGCCCTGCACCTGGTACCCCGTCAGGTTGAACACCTGGCGGATGCGGCCCGCATTGTAGATGCAGTCGAGGGACAGCTTGCGCAGGTCGTATTCGGCATTCGCCAGCTGGAAGCGGGCGGAGTGGTATTCCTGGTCTGCATTGAGCACGTCGAGGAGGGTGCGCGTGCCAAGCTCGAGATATTGCGTGCGGTAGAGCGCGCGGGTTTCCTTCAGCGTCGTCTCGGTGCGCGACAGCGTGCCGCGCAGGCCGGAGAGGCTCGCCACCTGGCCGCTGGATTCGAGCAGCGCCCGCTGCACGTCGAGCTTTGCCCGCGCGATCGCGGCATCGGCCGCGGCGAGGGCATAGCCCGCGGCGTTGGTGCGCGCCTTGCTGACGCCGCCGTTGAAGATATCGCCGCTGACGTTCAGCCCGAAGCGGATTTCCGGATCGCGCTTGCCGATGCGCGAGACATCCGAGCCGACGCGGCCTTCGAGCGCGATCGACGGCAGCGCCTCGGCGCGGGTAAGGTCCAGCTGCGCGTTGGCGGTCTTGTGGGCCGCGGCCGCCTCCATGATGGCCGGCACGCGCTGCCAGTCGGGCTCGCCCGACGAGCAGGCGGAATTGAGCCAGGCGGGCTTGTCGTTCTTGACCTGCGGCGTGCCCTGGATGCCCGTCATGGCCGCAAGCACGCTTTCCCAGCGCCGCAGCGAGCCTTCAAGCTGCAGCTTGGTGGCTTCGGCCGCCTGAACGCGCGCGCGCGCCTGCAGCAGGTCGGAGTCGGTGCTGGCGCCGGTGTCGGTGCGGCTCTTCACCAGCGCCTCGACCGCCTTGACGTCGGCGATCTGCTCGCGGGCGACGGCGATCAGCGCCCTGTAGCGCTGCACCTCGAACATCGCCGCCGCCGTCTCGTAGGCAAGGTCGTCGATGGCGACCAGAATGCTCGCCTGCCGGCCTTCGACGCCGGCGGAAGCCACGCGCACGCGACCTTCCGTCTTGCCAAAATCGTAGATCAGCTGCGAGCCGGACACGTTGAGGATCGGGCGGTAGCGGTCGTCCTCGGCCGAACTATAGGCGGAATCGATGCCCCAGCCGATCCGCGGCATGTAGCCGGCCTCAGCCTCCGAGACGGATTCCATCTGCTGGCGCAGCTTTGCGACCGCTTCGCCGACGGCCGGGTGCCAGCGCACGGCGCGCCTGACAGCGTTTTCGAGAGTGAGGGGACCCGCGGGCGGCTCGGGCAGGTCTGTCACCGGGCGCTCGGGCGCGGTGCTGCCCGGAATGGCGGAGACGGTGGTGGTGTCGAGCTCGGGCTTTGCCTGCTGGTTCGCGCAGCCGGAAATCGCGGCGGCGAGGCCGATGGCGAGCAGAGTGACGGGCAGATCGCGAGCGCGCTTCAAGGTCTTGCCTTCCCAGACGCGGACGGAAAACCCCCAATCCGCCCAGTTACTTGCGCGACGCATGAGGGCATCGCTGTCACCGCTATATCGTCACCTTATGGTTAACAAGCTGCTAATATACAGCGATGCGTTAACCATGATTTTTGGGCGGTGGGGGGCGTCTGCGCGGGGACTGGTCGGGAGCTCCGGCTTGATCTGCAGTGCGGCGCACTCTCCGCGGCCTGACAGACGGCCAACGGCTCTCCATCGGCTGCGGTACGCTACGTTTCCGAAGCGCGAAGACGCGGGATCCTCCCCTGCGAAGCGGGGGAGGTGGCGCGGAGCGCCGGAGGGGGGCTCGTAAAGCAGAGAGGTCGGTGGGGTGCGGAAAAGCCGCTGATGCGTTTCAAGCAGGGCGAGGAGGGTGCTGCGCGCGGACTCGTGACGGCAGATTGTCACCGCCGCCCTCCATGAGCCCCCTCCACCATGCTTCGCATGGGCTCCTCTGCACATGTGGGGGAGGATCCCGTGCGTGCCCTTCATGACGGTGCCCGAGCCGAGGCGGAGGCCCGCACGCACGCCCTGCAACCGAGGTGCGTGGTGGCGGAAATGCCGGCGCGGGTGCGCAAACCGATTTGCCCGCCTGGGGCAGGTCAGGCCAGGTCAGGCACCCGCGACCGGCTGCTCACCGCGCCAGCTTTGGCTCACGCCGCCAGCACGCCGTTTTTCTTCGCCGTCCATGTGGCGACGTAGTCCATCAGCGCCGGCGACAGGCAGTCATAGGGCTCGAGGCCAAGGTCGCGCAGCCGCGCGCGGACCCCGTCCATCAGCGAGGGATCGACGCCCGACTCGATGATCGACGAGACGAAGGCGGCAAAGCCGGGCTCGGCCCAGCCGCTTTCCTGGAAGCGCTCCGGATGGACGAAGTCGAGGCCCTGGAAGGGGTGCTCGCGCTCGACCGGCCCGTACATGTGCACGCCGCATTCAACGCAGGCGTGGCGCTGGATGAGGGCTGAAGAGTCGACGACCTTCAGCTTGTCGCCGTTTTCCAGCACCGTCACCTTGTCGTGCGGTACCACCGCGACGATCGAGAAGGCGGCGCCCTTCGGCTTCCAGCATTTGGTGCAGCCGCAGGCGTGGTTGTGGGCGACATTGCCCTCGATGCGCACCTTGACCGGCCGGTCGGTGCAGTCGCAGACCAGCGTGCCGCCGACAAAGCTCGGATTGCCGGGCCTCACGCCGCCGTCGATGGCCGGGTGTATCGATATTCCAGTCGTCATTTGCAGCCTCCTTCCCTTGTTGCCGAAGGCGGTTGATCCCGCCCCGGAACTGCCTTGTCCGCTGCCAGTCCGCTCAGGACACGCAGCGTCCCCTCCGCGCAACCTTGCACTTCTTCTCCTCCGGCGTGGACGTGTCGGCCTCGGCCTTGTCGCGCGGCTGGGCCACGATCGGCTCGCCACGTTCGTCGAGGATCGGCACGTCGTAGTCGAGGAGGATGCGGTTGATCTCCTCCTGGTTGTCGCGGATGAAGTTGTTGAGCGTGCGCTTCCACTCCTGGTCGGAGGGACGAACGCCCATGGTGATGCGGAAGGACATGCGGGTCATGCCCTTGACGTCCTTGAGCGGAACGACCGCGAGCTCTTCATCGGCGCGCGCGGCGTAGTAGCCGGCCATCGGCCCCCACAGCACCGCGGCGTCGATCGCGCCTTCCATCATGTCCTCGACCGCGATCTCGCCGATCGGCGGCGACAGGCGCGTGTCGATCATCAGCGGGTAGGCCTTGGCCGTGCGCATCAGCCCGGCGCGGGCCATCACGCTGGTCGGCGGCGTGTTGGCGACGACGCCGATCTTCTTGCCGGCAAGGCGCGGGTCGGTGAGGTCCTGCACCCCGTCGAGGTCGCCGCCCTTCCTGTAGATCAGCACGTAGGTCGAGCGGTAATAGGCGTTGGTGTTCTGCACCAGTTCATCGCCCTGGGCGTAGCCCATGATGATGTCGCAGCGGTTGGCGCGCAGCGTCTGGCGCACGAAGCCCATCACCTGCGGGAACCATGTGTAGGAAACGGATTTGCGGCTGAGCTTTTCCGCGGTGAGTTCGGCCAGCCTGTTCTCGAACCCTTCGCCGCTTTCGTCGGTGAAGGGCATGTTTGACGGATCGGCGCAGACCCGCAGCACATTCGGGTCCACGAGTTCGCCGGCTGCCCCCAGCCCGGCGCCCTGCGCAAAGGCAGGGCCTGATGTTGTTGCCATGAGCCCCAGGAACGACAGGCTGCAAAGCAGCCGGGGCCACGATGTCATGATCTCCTCCTCTCTAACCCTCCATGCACGATTTCTCCGCTTCGGCGGCAGCTTCAGGCTTGTCTGCCCTCTTGCCGGGACGTCCGCGCGGGATCGCGTCGAGCGAGCGCGCACGCAGGTAGACGTAGAGGTCGTCCATGTAGCAGTAGACGTTCTTGTTCTCGCCGAAAGCGGGCATCACATTTTCCTTGCCCGCGCCCAAATTCTTCCGGCCTTCCGCGACGATCGACAGGAAGGTCGCGTAATCGATGTTCTTCATCGTCTTCGCCAGCGCCGGCGCGTAGCTCGAGCCTACGCCGTCGGGGCCGTGGCAGACGTGGCAGTCGGCATGGTAGCGGCGGTAACCGCTGAAGGTGAACCAGTCGACGGTGCCGTCATCTTCGACCTTGAAGGTCGGGTTGCCATCGGCGTCATAATACTTGCCATCTTCTTCGCGGTCGACTGCCGCCGTCTCCTTGCTGTCAGAAAAACTTTGCGCGCTCGCGGAAAGGGGCGAGAGGGCAATGACAACGGCGGAGACAGCCGTCAGGGCGCTGCGCAAGATCATGCGGTCTTCCTCTTCTTGATGTCAGGCGGGACAGTGCATCGCGGCGSCCGGCGCCGCCGAAACCCCCGAGATTTCACAGCCGGAAGCCCGGACTGGCATTTCCAGTTCCGGGCTCCCGCTCTTTGGCAGGTCGCAGGACGATCAGTCCGGCAGGCCGAAGACGGTCAGCTGGCCGCCAAGCGTCGTGTAGTCGGCAAGGGCTGCATAGCCGCCCACGGCACCGAGGCCCGCGGTCGACACGGCCGCCTGCTGGTCGCTGACGTCCTTGCCCTGGCTGACGGCCTCATGCCACGCCGCCGCATTCTCCGGCGCCAGCAGGCCACCGGCGAGACCGATGCCGGCCCAGCCGCCAACACCCGACATGACGGCCACGTACTGCTTGCCGTTGTGTTCGAAGGTGTTGATGTTGCCGATGATGCCGGACGGGGTCTTGAACTTGTAGAGTTCCTTGCCCTCCGTATCGACGGCCTTGATGTAGCCTTCCAGCGTTCCGTAGAAGATCACGTCGCCCGCGGTCGCGAGCGCGCCGGACCATACCGAGAACTGCTCGGGGACCGACCAGACGATCTCGCCCTTGACGGCATCCCAGGCGATGAAGTTGCCCATGCCGCCATGGCTGTCAGGCGTCGGATACATCGACACGGTCGAGCCGACATAGGCCTGGCCGGCGGTGTAGCTCACCTTGAACGGTTCGTAGTCCATGCAGACGTGGTTGGTCGGGACATAGAACAGCTTGGTCTTCGGCGAGTAGGCTGCCGGCTGCTGGTCCTTCGAGCCGAGCGCTGCCGGGCAGATGCCGGCGGTGTTGACGTCCTCGCCGTTCTGTTGCGGCGAGTATTTCGGATCCACCTTCGGCCGGCCGAAGGTCTCGCTGTTCGGATCCATGTCGATCTCGGTCGCCCAGTTGACCTTCGGGTCGTACTTTTCGGCCACCAGCAGTTCGCCGGTCTCGCGGTCGAGCGTGTAGGCGAAGCCGTTGCGGTCGAAGTGGACGAGCACCTTGCGCTGCTGGCCCTCGAACTCAAGGTCGTCGACGAGAATGCTCTCGTTGACGCCGTCATAGTCCCACTCGTCATGCGGGGTCATCTGGTAGACCCACTTGGCCTGGCCCGTGTCGGCATCGCGGGCGAAGATGGTCATCGACCACTTGTTGTCGCCCGGGCGCTGGACCGGGTTCCAGGTGCCGGGGTTGCCGGTGCCGTAATAGACGAGGTTGAGTTCTGGATCATAGGAGAACCAGCCCCAGGTGGTGCCGCCGCCGATCTTCCACTGCTCGCCCTCCCAGGAGGTCACGCCGCTGTCCTTGCCGACGGGCTTGCCCAGCTGGGTGGTCTTTTCGGGATCGATCAGGGTTTCGGAGTCGGGGCCGGTCGAATAGGCCTTCCAGGCCAGCGATCCGTCCTTGAGGTTGTAGGCCGCCGCCCATCCGCGCACGCCGAACTCGGCGCCGGAGATGCCGATGATCACCTTGTCCTTGACGACGAGCGGCGCCGCGGTGGCGGACTCGCCCTTGCTGCCGTCGGTCGAGGCATTGGCGACCGACCAGACGACCTCGCCGGTCTTGGCGTCGAGCGCCACCACCGTCGTGTCGGCCTGGTTCAGGATGATCTTGCCATCACCATAGGCAACGCCGCGGTTGACGGTGTCGCAGCACATGATCGGAATGACGTTGGCATCCTGCTTCGGCTCGTACTTCCACAGGATCCTGCCGTCATTGTTCAGGTCGAGCGCATAGACGATGTTCGGGAACGGCGTGTGCACGTACATGACGCCGTCGATCACCAGCGGGCCGCCCTCATGGCCGCGCAGGACGCCGGTCGAGAATGTCCATTTGACCTGGAGATCCTTGACGTTGTCCTTGGTGATCTGGTTGAGCTCCGAGTAGCGGGTGTTCGCATAGTCGCGCGCCGGCATGACCCAGTTCTTGTGGTCTTCCGACATCTTGATCAGTTCGTCATTCGCCCACGCTCCGCCCGCTGACGTGCAGAGGAGCAGCGCCGTGGCAAATCGGAGATAAGTGGCCTTCCTGGGTACACGCATTGCAATCCTCCCGAGGTTTACGATCGCAACCGCCCACGCGGACGTCCCCCAAACTCATCCTGGCGATCATCTGGTATTGGGAACGTTCCGTTTCCGGCAGCGTGTCACGGCAAGCACGGGACAGGGGCACCACTGTCCCGAAATCTGGCCTGCGAAGACATCGCCGCTCCCAATATCGGCGAGGTCCTTGAAGCCGGAAACTGGACGAAAGCTAATCTGACCCAAGTTATTAGGCAAGTACTAAATCATTAATACTTTTGGCTTGAAGCAAACATACTGCAGTGCAGCAATTTTTTATTGGATCGATTTAATCAAATATACGCTGTTACAATTCGTGAGTTTTTGGAATATACCAAGTAATTCCGGAGATCGACTTGCGATGTGAGGCCACTGGCGCACGGAAACTATATTAGGCAATGCTTAAGAACTGTGCAGCCTGCCGCGTGACGTGCAGGGATTCATTTCACCTGATAAGCAAGATCGCGTGGCACCGTGCGGTTGCATTGGCGTTGCTGCTACCCGTCATGATGATCATCGACCCGGTAGGCACTCGTTCAAATGTGGGTGTGTGCAGAGCGAAAACCGGGTAGCCGGTTGACGGGCGGGGGAGCGCGTCCAACTATGACGGCAGGAGGAGGTGTCACTGCATGATGCATACAGCAGAAAACTCCCGCCGCGCGCGCTGGTTGACGCAGCCGCGCAGACTTGTCCGGGCAGCCGTTCCGGCGGCGATCTTCGCCCTCGCGGGCGCAGCTACCCCGGCTTTGGCCAACGACTATCCGACCGTTACGGTCGCCGACTACGTCTTCGCCTGCATGAAGGCGAATGGCGAAACGCGCCGGGCGCTCGAAAGCTGCTCGTGCTCGATCGACGTCATTTCGACCATCATCCCCTACGAGGCCTATGAACAGGCCGAGACCTTCCGCAGCCTGTCCTTTGCCGGCGGCGAGCGCGGCGCCTTTTTTCGCGAGAGCGCGGCCGGCAAGACGGCGATCGGCAACCTCCGCCGCGCGCAGGCCGAGGCGGATGTGAGGTGTTTTTAGAGGGGGATTTTCGGGGCGGCGCATTTGGGGCGGAGATTGATGCCGAGTTCTGCACCGCCGGCGGGATGTCATCGTTCCGGCATGGATGCCACGGACGAGCCGTGGCATGACGAGGGAAACGGCGGATGTATGACGATCGAGCGATGCGCAGCGGTGCTGTTGCAAGAAGCTCGAGCTAGAGGACGGTGGGACGAGTTGCCAGCAGGGTGACGACTGCCTGCCAAAGAAGGCGTCCCTTCTCGGCTCAGTTGCAGATCATCCCCGGCATTTCAGCTTCGTCATGGCCGGGCTTGACCCGGCCATCCYGTGTGTTTGCTGAGGTGTAGAATGGTTGCGGGAAGGAGGCCGMKGGSATCCTGGTCGCCTCCGCTTGGGAAAGCAGACCGTGGCATGGCCTGGCCCCTTCCCGCAGTGCTGCTTTGAACCTGAACAGTTGCACGAGGCTGCTTACCCAGACCTCGCACCACAGGAACAGGCCCCA